>JAJTHO010000098.1 GCA_021297975.1 Alphaproteobacteria bacterium | reverse complement strand
TATAGAGCAAGACCAAAACCGCGCCCGCGCCCTCCTCCATTATCTGTTTAAGGCCAAGATGATTTTTGGCGCTATCTCGGTGCCGATGCTGCTGGGCTGGTGGGCGCTGACACTCAGTTTCTGGTATCATGACCGTATGAGTTTGGGCGATGTGGCGCAGCTGCTCATGCAGCAGTGGCAGCTTACCGGGCTGACGTGGTATATGGGCATGCAACTGATGCGGGTGTATGAAGAGGTGGGCATTTGTAATGAAAGCCTCTCTGTTATCCGCGAGGCGCATGAAGTGGTGGATGCGCCGGGTGCAACCAATCTTGTGGTGCGGCGCGGCGACATCCGACTTGAGAACGTCTCGTTTCAGTATCAGCCTGAGCGGGATGTGTTTCGTCATCTCACCGTCACGTTGAACGCGGGCGAAAAAGTCGGCCTTGTTGGCTTATCGGGCAGCGGCAAGACCACGTTTGTGAATCTGCTGCTGCGCCTTTATGACGTGCAGACCGGGCGGATTTTGATTGATGGACAGGATATTAGCACCGTGACGCAGGAATCGCTGCGCCGCCAGATTGCCATGATTCCTCAAGACCCGGCGCTTTTTCACCGCAGTTTACTGGATAACATACGATACGGTAGGCTTGAGGCGACGGATGAAGAGGTTATCAAAGCGGCGCAAAGCGCCCATGCGGATGAGTTTATCACGGCGCTAAAAGACGGCTATCACACCGTTGCCGGGGAACGCGGGATTAAGCTGTCGGGCGGCCAGCGCCAGCGGATTGCGATCGCGCGGGCGCTGCTGAAAAACGCGCCGATACTGATTCTGGATGAGGCAACATCCGCGCTGGATTCCCTGACCGAACGCGCGATTCAAGATGGCCTTGGCGCAGAGATGCAGGGCAAGACAGTGATTGTTATCGCGCACCGGTTGGCAACACTGGCCGCCATGGACAGGATTTTGGTGTTTGATGGCGGCCACGTTGTGGAAGACGGCACAGAGGCGGCGTTATTAGCGCAGAACGGCCATTTTGCTAAGTTATGGAAAATGCAGCAGCATGGGTTTTTGCCGGAATAGACGGCAACTTTGTGTCACCGCGTTAAGGGACGCTGACGAATCTTTTCCGCATCATCATCGCCATTATAGATGCGGTAGTCTTCCGTGCCGTAACCCGCATTTTCTTTTTCAATGCGGAAAAATCCTTCCCGGTTCATGCATTTATCGAATGTCATTTGATATTGTACGTCGCTAATATCTTTAAAGGTGGCTCTGTATGCCTCGTACTCGCAAGTGTAATAAGCAACATTAAGAACACGATTATTGAAACCCCGTCCTGTAGGATTTTCATAGTGCGTAATGATGTTATATTTTTCAGATTTTGCGATCGCAGTGGTGCACGAAATCAGCAACAAGCAAAGAAATAAAAATCTTAATTTCATAGAAAGCTCCATATTATTGCTTTGTATATCACCAGAAAATTGCAAAAGCAAGCCGCATCAACCCACCACCAGCTCCCCCTCCCGCTGAATAATCGCCTCAACCGCCGCCACATCCGCCGAGGCATCTATCGAGCCGTGGCTGCGCCCCTGATAATCAACCGGAATAACCTGAATCGTCAGGCCATTTTCGAGCGCCCGCAATTGCTCTAGCTGTTCCGCCTTCTCAAGCGGGCTTTCCGGCAACGCGCACAGCTGTTCCAGCGCCGCCATACGGTAGCCATACAGCCCAATATGACGCAGCATCGGCTGGTCGTTTGACGGCGTGCGTTCAAAGGGCAGCAACGCTTTCGAGAAATACAACGCCCGGCCTTTCGAATCGCAAACAACCGTCGTGCCGCTGCTGGGGCTTTTGGCTTTGTGCTCTAAAAATTCGCGCTTCATTGCTCCGGTCAAGGCCACAGCGGGTGTTATCAGCGCCGCATCAGGATGCGCACGGAGGCCATCAATGACCGCCCGAATCACCCACGGCGGGGTCAGCACCGCATCACCCTGCACGTTCACAACCGCATCGGGGCGCGTGGGCAACAACGCTGCCGCCGCCAAACAGCGATCCGTGCCGGTTAAACATTCCGGCGGTGTCATAATCACTTGCCCGCCAAAGGATTCAACAAGGGAGGCAATGCGGCCATCATCCGTTGCAACATACACCTGTGTGCCATCCCCCGCTGCTGCCACAGCCAACCGCCACACCCGGCGCAATAATGGTACGCCTGCAACCGCAACGAGCGGCTTTCCCGGCATCCGCGATGAGCCATAGCGCGCTGGAATCATTACAACTGTGTTCATTTTGCCGCAGTCCCTATCTTTGTTGCAGTGCAATACTTTTTTAACGCACCAGAATGTATGCTTCTCGCCTATAGTTTGCCGCAACGGCAACCTTATTACTAGAGAGGAACGACAATGATCAAAAAAATTCTAACCGCGGCACTCCCGCTCGCACTGGCAGCTAGCCCTGCTTTTGCAGAGGAGACCGCTAAAATAGACAGCGGCAACACCGCGTGGGTGCTGGTTTCAACCGCACTCGTGTTGATGATGACGATTCCCGGTTTGGCGCTGTTTTACGGCGGCATGGTGCGAAAAAGCAACGTGCTGGCCACAAAAATGCAAACTTTTGCAACTTGTTCGCTGGTTGCTGTTATATGGGCAGTTATCGGCTATAGCCTTGCATTCACCAACGGCAGCGCCTGGGTTGGCGATTTCAGCCGTGTGCTCCTTAGCGGCATGGACTATTTCGCACCGTTTACACTGGGCGCAGGCATCGATGCAGCGGTTGCAACAACCATTCCCGAACCCGTGTTCATGATGTTTCAAATGACCTTTGCCATCATCGCCCCTGCCCTTATTGCGGGCGCGTTTGCAGACCGGATGAAGTTTTCCGCCATGCTGGTGTTTATGGGCTTGTGGTCTATTTTGGTCTATTCTGTGGTTGCCCATTGGGTCTGGCATCCAAGCGGCTTTTTGTTTGCGGCTGGCGTGCTTGATTTTGCCGGCGGCGCAGTGGTGCACATCAATGCCGGGGTTGCCGGTCTTGTTTGCGCGCTCGTGATTGGCAAACGCAAAGGCTTTGGTGAGCAGGAATTCTTGCCGCACAGCCAAGTATTGTCGTTTATCGGCGCGTGTCTGCTCTGGGTGGGTTGGTTTGGCTTTAACGGCGGCTCGGCAT
>JAJTHO010000046.1 GCA_021297975.1 Alphaproteobacteria bacterium | reverse complement strand
TGGCGGCCGTTTTGTTGGGGATTACCGGGTTTAATCCGTTCGATATCAATACCAAGACGCAGCCACCAGACGCTGAGCCTGCTTAAACCATACAACGCATTCGGGCTGGCAAAAGGGAGTCCGTTATCGCTGCGAATGGCCACAGGCAACCCATATTCTTTGAAAACCGCTTCAAAGACAGCGAAAGCACCGGCTTCGCGTGCGGATTCCTGTGCTTCACAGGCAAGCAGATACCGTGTGTGGGCATCGGTAATCGTTAAGGGATAGCAATATACTGTTTAGTTATGGGCTAAGCTCACTAAAAGGTTAACGTGGTTAACCAGAGCTACTCGGTGTTAGACGCAGATCTGGATAAAATTCCAAGAACCACGCCCGTCCCCATGTGACGTCGTACGGCTTCTCTAATAGGACTGAGCCATGTCAGCACCCCTATCTTACAATGGCATGATGCTTTGCCATGCAACTGCACCAAAATTCCATCCAATCTGCGCTCAATGTAGCAAATATTTAAGAAATAAAAGGTTTTTTTGCGGCGCTTTACTGGCGTGTGATGTTTTTTTGAAGGTTTACCAGTTTAGATCTCACGGTTTCCCTGATACGAAAAACAGTCATTTCATTGGAGTGACGCTGAAATTGGGCTGCTTCCGTAGCTATCTTAAATATTTACACTGTTCCGATTCGAAAATACCCAGTATTTCGGGCTATATCAGGGAATTTAATCAGAGACTTTTCAGCTCATGACTACCAGCACCGTCAATTTTTTAGTTTTGTTCGTGGCATATACGCTCAAGAAATGAGCACGTTAAATACGGTATGTAATATTCAAACATAATACGGAAAAAGTCCTCAGTAGGCCTATTTGAAGTATACAAATAATTTAAATTCCTTATCCAAGCCGCGATGACCCACAGCAAATTAAACCTGCCGCAAAAAATGTGCATCGTCTGTGCGCGACCGTTTACCTGGAGAAAAAAATGGGAAAAGGTGTGGGATGAGGTAAAATACTGCTCGGATCGCTGCAGAAACAGTAAAAAGAGCAAATCCTAATGCAAATTGTTTGGTTTAAACGCGATGTGCGGCTTGAGGATAACGCGGCATTGATGGGTGCGGTCGCTACAGGCCAGACTGTTTTGCCGCTGTACATTATTGAGCCGGCTTTGTGGCAACAGCCCGATATGAGCCAGCGGCATTATGTATTTTTGCAAGAATCCCTGGCGGAACTCACTAAAGCGTTAGAGCAACGTGGCAGCAGACTGATTATTCGCTTGGGTGAGGCAGTTGAAGTGCTCGAACAGCTGCGCCAGCAATTCCCCGTCAAAGGCCTATGGTCGCATCAGGAAACCTGGAACGGTTGGACGTACGCGCGGGATAAGCGAGTCTTGGCTTGGGCACGAGAACACGGAATTGCTTGGCAGGAACCACCGCAACATGGCGTGATACGCCGCCTTAAAAATCGTGATGGATGGGCGGCCAAATGGTATAAGCAGATGGCTGCGCCGATGTTGCGTCTACCGACAGCATTGCCGCCTTTGCCCATACTAAGCAGCGATGCCCTGCCTGTGCCGCATAAGCTCGGGCTTCGCGACGATGGCTGTATCGCGCGGCAACAGGGCGGCAGAACAGCAGGATTACGGCTGTTAAAAACTTTTTTGCATCAGCGCGGGGAGCGTTACACACGGGAGATGTCTTCACCCGTGATGGCGTTTGAGGCGTGCTCACGGCTATCGCCGTATCTGTCGTTTGGCACAGTATCTTTGCGCGAGGTGTTCCAAGCAACCGAACAACGCGCCCATGCGCTGCGCGGTGTATCCGCAGAAGAGCGCAGCACATGGGGCGGCAGCCTCCGTTCGTTCTCAGGCCGGTTGCGGTGGCATTGCCACTTCATACAAAAACTGGAAGACGCGTCGCGCATTGAATTTGAAAATTTTCATTCTGCCTACAATGGTCTTCGCGAGAATGATTTTAACGAGGCGTATTTCACTGCCTGGAAAACCGGCAACACCGGCTATCCTATGATTGATGCCTGTATGCGTGCGCTTATTGCAACGGGCTGGCTGAATTTTCGGATGCGTGCCATGCTGATGAGTTTTTCGAGTTATCACCTGTGGCTGCATTGGCGGCAGCCGGCGTTGCATCTGGCGCGGTTATTTACTGATTACGAGCCGGGGATTCATTACAGCCAAGCACAGATGCAATCGGGGACAACGGGTATTAACGCGATTCGTATTTATAACCCTATCAAGCAGGGTGTGGATCAAGACCCCAGCGGCGTATTTATACGACAATGGGTTCCTGAACTGCGCGATATGCCCCAGTCCTTGCTGCACACGCCGTGGCTGCGCCCGGATTTATGCGGCGACTATCCGTTGCCGATTGTGGAAGAAAAAGACGCTCGCCAGAACGCCGCCGCTCGTCTTTATGGCCAGCGCAAGGGGCAAAATTATCGCATTGAATCCAAGGCGATTGTGGAAAAACACGGTAGTCGCAAAGCAGGATTGCCGCAGCAAAAAGCAAAAAAATCGCGTAAAGCCGTCGTATCTCCGCTGCAACAGGAACTTCCGTTATGAGCACTTTATTCCTCACACTTGGCGACCAACTAAGCCATTCTTTATTGCAGCACGCTGATAAGGAACGCGATGTCATTTTCCTGTGTGAAGTTTGGGATGAGGCAACCTACGTACGGCATCACCCGAAAAAAATCGCATTGTTATTCTCTGCCATGCGTCATTTTGCCGAAGAATTACAGGCAGCAGGATATACGGTTGACTATGTGCGCTTGGATGATGCTGCGAACACGGGAAATTTTTCGGGGGAAGTGCAGCGCGCGGTTAAGCGGCACGGCAGCACGCGCGTTGCCTGTACGTTTCCCGGTGAATACCGCGTGTTGCAGATGATGGAAGACTGGCAGAAATCCTTCGGTGTTCCTGTAGAGATTGCGCCAGATGAGCGGTTTATTGCCTCAAAGCAGGAATTTAACACATGGGCTTTGGGAAAGAAGCAGCTGCGGATGGAATTTTTCTACCGCGAGATGCGCCGCAAAACTGGCCTCTTGATGAACGGTGATGAACCGGAGGGCGGGCAGTGGAATTATGATGCAGAAAACCGTAAACCGCCGGGTGGAGGCCTGCTGATCCCCAAGCCATTCACCGTTGCGCCCGATGCCATTACCGAAGAAGTGTTAGAGCTGGTTGCCGCGCGTTTTGGCAATCATTTCGGATATTTGTTGCCGTTCACATTCGCTGTTACTCGCAATGATGCCTTACGCGTGCTCGACCATTTCATCCGCGAACGGTTGCCCTCTTTCGGTGATTATCAAGACGCGATGTTAACGGGGCAGCCATGGATGTATCACGCGCATATTGGCTTTTATCTTAACTGCGGCCTGCTACAGCCTCTCGAATGCGCACAGGCTGCAGAGGCGGCCTATAAAAAAGGCACGGCGCCGCTTAATGCCGCTGAAGGCTTCATCCGGCAGATTATCGGCTGGCGGGAATACGTGCGCGGGATTTACTGGCTGAAAATGCCTGATTATAAAAGCGAGAATTTTCTTGGCGCAGACCGCGCGCTCCCCGCTTTTTACTGGGGCGGTGAAACCGACATGAACTGTTTGAAGCAATGTGTGAAAGACACCAAAGAAAATGCTTATGCACACCATATTCAACGGTTAATGGTGCTGGGTAATTTTGCGCTCCTCGCAGGGATACATCCCGATTTGGTCAACGAATGGTATTTGATTGTTTATGCCGATGCGTATGAGTGGGTGGAATTGCCCAATGTATCGGGCATGGTGTTGTTCGCCGACGGCGGGGTTTTGGCTAGTAAACCTTATGCCGCCAGCGGCGCGTATATCAATAAAATGTCAGATTATTGCGGCGGTTGCCGATATAAAGTAACGGAAAAAACTGGCGCAAAGGCTTGTCCGTTTAATTATCTGTATTGGGATTTTTTGATGCGCAATGCAGAAAAGCTGCGCCGAAATCCCCGCCTCGCGATGATATATAAAACATTGGAAAAAATGCCGCCGGAACAGCGGAAGACCATTACGGCCAACGCACAAGAATTTCTAGATAATGTGGCTCCTCGGCGTTGATTTAGGCTGGACAACCGGGGCAAGCGGTGTTTGCGCTTTAGAGCAAACGGCGAAAGGACAGCTGCGCTTTCACGAATGGGATACCCTGCCCCATCATGCTGTCGTTCTGGATTGGATTACCGAATATTTAGCCGCAAAAGTGCCCATCACGCTCGCGATTGATGCGCCGCTGGTGATAAAAAATCAAACAGGCTCGCGCCCGGTTGATAAAGAGATGCAACGCCTGTTTGCTGAGAAACATGCGGGCGTGTACCCCGCGAATCAGCAGCAGGATTTTTATCTGCCGATGATGGCGTTCGTTGCGCGGCTCATGGAGTTGGGTTTTGTTCATGCCGCGCCGATTGCGGAAAAACCGCGCTATGAAATGCTGGAGGTTTACCCCCATGCAACAACGGTGCGGCTGTTTAATTTAAAAAAGATTTTGAAGTATAAAAAAGGCACGAAGCGAGAAAGACTTCAGGAATTGGAATGGCTGTATCAACTTCAATGCAGCCATTTTGACGCGCTGAAACCAACGTTATCAGTGCCGCCCATGCCGGATACGGGAACGACGCTTAAAACCCTGAAAACAGCTGAGGATAAACTCGATGCTCTTACTTGTGCCTACACCGCCGCGTGGTGGGCAGAGCATAGACAGCAGTACAACCAGTACGTCGGTGCGCTTGACACCGGGTATCTGGTTGTACCGTGTCTAAATCGATATCAATGAAACTGATCTTTTTCCGTCGATTCTTTATACGCTGTGGTTGAGCTTTGACCGCCACTGATCGCAACGGAAATAGCATCAAAATAGCTGGTGCCCACTTCGCGCTGGTGTTTGGTTGCGGTGTAGCCGAATTTTTCGGCGCCGAATTCGGCTTGTTGCAGGCGCGAGTACGCCGCCATGCCTTCGGCACGATACGCACGCGCCAACTCAAACATGCTGTAGTTGAGGGCGTGGAATCCGGCCAGAGTTACAAACTGGAATTTATAGCCCATCGCGCCCAGTTCTTTCTGGTATTTTGCAATGGTTTTATC
>JAJTHO010000164.1 GCA_021297975.1 Alphaproteobacteria bacterium | reverse complement strand
TATATTTTTTAAATGTGGCTGGCGTTGCTATAACGTTAGTCACTATTATGAACTGCCTAAGCACTTTATTGTCTTAGGTTTTTCAGCCTCATACCTCCCCTAGCTGGGAGGTTTTTAATGTGTGGCTGATATTTTTTGCTGTGCGCGGTTCCAAACGCTTGCCGTGCCCGAGTGCTGGGCATGGCAAATCGCCACCGCCAGCGCATCGGCGGCATCTTTTGTTACATCGAGACTATTCGCCAGATTCGGCACCAGCAGCCGCACCATCGCCGCCACTTGGTCTTTGCCCGCATGGCCGTTGCCGGTGACGGTTTTTTTCACTGTGTTGGCGCTATACGGGGTTACGGAAATACCCATCCGGGCGGGCGCCAAAAGCACCACGCCGCGTGCTTGCCCCAACACAAGCGCCGCCTTGGGGTTGGCGTTGACAAAGGTTTCTTCCACGGCGGCGGCCTCAGGCTTATACGTTTCCAGCACCCGCTCTAAACCAGCAAAAAGCGACGCCAGCCGCACGGCAAGGTTATCATCTTTCGGCGGGCTGACGATACCGGCGGCAATGCCGGTAAGGCGATTACCTGATGTTTCAAGTACACCCCACCCCGTGTGGTTCAGGCCGGGGTCAAGGCCAATCAGCCGCACGTTAGGCGCTTTTCTCAAAGGCGTCGAGCGTGGCGGCATCCAGCTCAAAGTTTGCATAGACGTTTTGCACATCATCGAGTTCTTCGAGGGCATCAATCATCTTCAGGACGCTGAGCGCGGCATCGCCGCTGACCGGGGCGGTTGTTTGCGGAACCCAGAGAAAAACAGCGGCTTGCGGCGCACCAAAGCGCGCCTCTAGGGCATCGCGGACGGTGTGCATGTCTTCCGGGGCGGCGGTGATGAGATGGCGCTCAGCGTCGGTTTCAACGTTTGTCGCGCCCGCGTCCAGCGCCGCCTCGAACATCGCCTCTGCTGTGGCGGTGCTGAGCGGGTAAGTTATCTGGGCGACACGCTCAAACATAAAGGCAACACTGCCCGTCTCGCCCATGTTGCCGCCGTATTTATTAAACAGCGAGCGCACATCGCTGGCGGTGCGGTTGCGGTTATCCGTCAGCGCCTCAATGATAACCGCAACGCCAGAGGCGGCATAGCCTTCATAGCGAATATCATCATAATTCGCGCCATCCACGCCTTCGGTGGCTTTTTTAATAGCGCGGTCGATGTTATCTTTCGGCATGTTTTCTGCCCGCGCCATGTTGAGTGCGCTGCGAAGACGCGGATTAGCGTTTGGGTCATGCGCCCCGCTTTTTACCGCAACGGTGATTTCGCGGATGATTTTTGTAAAGAGCCGCGCGCGCCGTTTATCCTGCGCGCCCTTGCGGTACATGATGTTTTTAAACTGGGAATGGCCTGCCATAGGGGCATTATTTATGCGAACACGCGCTGTTAAGCAATGGTTTACCTTTATTCGCCATTGATGCGAGGAGGAGCCGTCTATGAACCGCAATCAACGCCGCCAACAGCAAGGCAACATCAATAAAAACGACATTAATACTATAAAAACAGCTGTGCAGCAGGCCTTGCACCTTGCGGGGAACGGTAAGCTGCATCAGGCGGATAAACTGATTGCCTCGATTCTAGACGCCGTGCCGGAAAATGCCGATTTATGGCATTTGCGAAGTCAATTTGCCCTACAGCAAAAACAACTAAAAGAAGCGGCGCAGCATTTAGAACAAGCGTTACGGCGCGAGCGGAATGTTAAGTACTTAGAGACGGCTGGACACCTTGCCAAAGAGCAAGGCGATACAGAAGCAGAGCTGGCCTATTGGCAGGAAGCCGCGCCCTTCAGCGATAACGCAGAACTGGAGTATGGCAATTGCCTGCTGCGTAAGGGTGATTTCCCGCAAGCACGCGGCCTCTACGAACGCTTGCTGCTGAAAAACCCCAACAACTGGCAAGCACTTTATAATTGCGGCGTGCTGGCTTTGCGCGAGGAGAACAACATACAAGCCATTGAATTCATGAAGCGGGCGCTTGTTGCCGAACCCACCGCAACGATTGCGTGCCAGAACCTCGTGATGCTGCTCCTCCATCAGGGCGAAGGAGAAGCTGCACAAAAAATAGCCCTCGATTTTATTAATCGTCGGGAGAACCAAACGGCGGCCAATCTGGATTTATGCCTTGGTTTGCTGGATTATTACGGCAACGTGGAAAATCCACATCTGGATGCGGCAGAGGCACTTTTGAGTGTTGCGCTGAAGATTGACAGTAAAAATGCCAGTTTGCTGGCCTGTAAAGGCAGAATTCTGGGCAAGCGCGAAGATGTGAAGGGCTGCCTGCAATTTTACAATGCCGCGCTGGAATTGGAGCCGCACAATATCCCCATCTGGACAAATTTTATCAACTCGCTGGATGAGATGGAGTTTCTGGCCAGCGTCCCTGATATTGAAAATCGACTTATCATTGCCATGAGTATTCCCGGCCTTGATCCGGAACAAATTGGCCGCATTAGTTTCCGTCTGCTTAATGTATCCGCAGAAGTACGCGCTTTAGAAGTCTGGTCAAAAACCGCTGCCGATACCCCGATTCTGGCGCATCCCGCGATGCAGCGGCTGTGTCTGAAGCCGTTTTTTATACAAGTTCTGCAGAACGTTTTGATAACGTCCCCGGTGTGGGAATTATTACTGGCACAGGCGCGTCAAGAAATGCTGCAGCTGGTCTTGGAAGACGCCTTGCCGGATGCATTTTATTCGGTTGCCGTGGCGCTGGCGCATCAATGCGCGTTGAATGAATACGTGTACGCGGTTTCTAGCGCAGAAGAAGGCTTGCTGGACGGATTGAAACAGCGGCTGGAACAGTGGCCAGCGGGGCAGGCTATCCCGGCGGCGTACACCGCTTTATATGCCTGTTACCGGCATCTCATAACACTGGGATGCGCAGAAAGATTAGAGACGGAAGCGCAGCAGAGCATGCCCGCCTATGCCGCGCTTATTGAAGACCACATCACCGCCATTAAAGCCGAGCACGCACTAAGACCGCAAGTTCAAAGCCTTACAGGGATTATTGATGCGGTCTCGCAAAAGGTGCAGGCACAATACGAAGAAAACCCCTACCCGCGCTGGCGCGATAGCCCGGTGCAAACCAAGCACTCACTGGCGCAGCGGGTTATATCGCTGTTTCCCGTGTTTACAGGAATGCCCCTACACAACCCGCAAAAGCCGCGCATCCTCGTTGCCGGGTGCGGCACGGGGCGGCATGCCTGTTATGTGGCGGAAGGGTTTCATCATTCCGATGTAACCGCCGTGGATTTAAGCCGCGCCAGTCTTGCCTATGCTTTGCGCAAACAAAAAGAACGCGGCTATAAAAATGTTACGTTTTATCATGGTGATATTTTGAGCTTGCCGCAGCATCTGAAGGGCACTTTTGATCACATTGAATGCTCTGGGGTGCTGCACCACATGGCGGATCCGATTGCGGGGTGGAAGGCGCTGTTATCACTGCTGCACCCGAACGGAACGATGAACGTTGGCCTGTATAGTGAACTGGCGCGAAGCTCAATCGTTGCAGCGCGCAAACTGATAGCGGAGCGGGGCTATCCCTCTACCCCGCAAGGCATCCGTGCGGCGCGGAAGGAATTGTTTGCTCTGTATTCGGCAAGCGGCAACAACGACCCGAACAACCCCGGTATGGTCTCTAGCTTTATCGACTTTTTCACCATGTCGATGTGCCGCGATTTAATTTTCCATGTTCAGGAGCATCGCTTTACCATTCCGCAGCTTAAAGATACATTCCAGATGCTCGGTCTGGAATTCATGGGTTTTATTTTTAATAATCATCACCAGATGCATCGCTATTATCTGGAGCATTTCCCCCATGATCCAAACGGTCAAAATCTTGATAACTGGCATGAACTGGAAGAAAAAAATCCCGGTTTGTTCCGCTCCATGTATCAATTTTATTGCCGCCGGATTGGGGCTGGCGCTTCTTGACAGAGACGGGTAGAACTCCCAGGTATAGTACCTGGATATAAAAGCCGATGACGAC
>JAJTHO010000078.1 GCA_021297975.1 Alphaproteobacteria bacterium | reverse complement strand
TGAGGAGCAGGCGCGGCTCGTGGCGGAGGCGTTGAAGGTTTGAAGTATGAAATTATAATGCAAGAATATCTTTTAATAAACCATTGTAATGAATCTCTTATTGCTGTTGATCTGTTCGAAGCTTATTCGAAAGATCATAATACAAGAGAACTATTTGGGGACTCACAGAGTTGGCAAGTATTAAGATTTTCTCTTTTTTTGAGTGCAATTACTGGTGCTTGTGAGCTTCACAATCTCATAAAGAATTCACCAAAATATAGCGTCCGCTATGCGGAAATTTGTAATAAGTCGTACAAGAAAATTCAATATATCAGACAAGGTGCGGTACACGTGCACAATAATGTTCATAAAATTGAGGAAAGCATAGGAAGTCGCGCTACCTTTAACACGGTAGTTGGTAAGGGAAGAATGGGTACATCTGATGGCAAACCAGTTGGAACTAACGAATACCATGATGATATACTTATAGTTTATGGAGACTGCGAACTTCACGTTGTTCGTGACCTAAAAAAGGTTTTGCTCTCAATGAGAGAGATTTTGGCGCCCGATTCGCGGAACGTGGCTGTTTAACAGAAGTCAGCGGCGTTATATTGGTATTATGGTATAGAGCGCCAGCACGCTGGCGCAGCGCTCCCGCCCGGCGGCGAAGCCGCCTGGGGGCGGGGCGGGAGCGCTCACTTTTTCTCGGCAGTATGCGTTACGCCGCCTCCGTCCCTCCCACGGTCAGCCCATCTATCCTAAGCGTCGGCTGCCCCACCCCCACGGGCACACTCTGGCCGTCTTTGCCGCAGGTTCCAACCCCGCCGTCAAGCCGCAGGTTGTTGCCAATCATACTCACGCGGGTGAGCGAATCGGGCCCGTTACCAATCAGCGTTGCGCCCTTAATCGGCACCGTCACACGGCCATTTTCAATTTTATAGGCCTCGGAGGCAGAGAACACGAATTTACCGGAGGTGATATCCACCTGCCCGCCGCCGAAATTGGGGGCATAGATGCCGTTTTGCACGCTGCTGATAATCTCATCGTGCGTCTTATCGCCGTTTAACATGTAGGTGTTGGTCATGCGCGGCAGAGGCAGGGCGCTATAGCTTTCCCGCCGCCCGTTGCCGGTGAGGGCGGCGCCCATCAGGCGGGCATTGAGCCGGTCTTGGATAAATCCGCACAGAATACCGTCTTCAATCAGCACGGTTTTGCTGGTGGGCGTGCCCTCATCATCAATCGAGAGCGAGCCGCGCCGTTCCGGCAGCGTTCCATCATCCACAACGGTGACGCCGGGTGCGGCCACCCGCTGGCCAATCAGCCCGGCAAAGGCCGAGGTTCCCTTGCGGTTAAAATCGCCCTCCAGCCCGTGGCCAATCGCCTCATGCAACAGAACGCCCGGCCAGCCCGCGCCAAGCACCACGGTCATCTCGCCAGCCGGGGCGGGCACGGCGTCTAAATTCACGAGCGCCTGACGCAGCGCCTCATCGGCCTGCGCCTGCCACTCGCGCGGCTTGACGAGCAGGTCGTAATTAAAGCGCCCGCCCCGGCCATCGCTGCCCGATTCGCGGCGGCCATGCTGTTCCACCACCACACTGATATTCAGGCGCACCAGCGGGCGCACATCCGCCGCCTCGCGCCCATCCGCGCCGATAAGGAACACCAGCTGATGCTCGCCCGACAGCGAGGCGCTGACCTGCACAACGCGCGGGTCTTTTTTACGGACATAGGCGTCAATCGCTTGCAGCAGAGCGATTTTTTCAGGGAGTTCCTGACGCTGTAGAGGATTATCAAGGCGGTACAGCACCGCATCGCTGTGCGGCTTTTCGAGCGCCGCAATGCCGCCCGTGCCGCGATGCAGGGCTTTCACCGTGTTTGCCGCCTCGCGCAGACTATCTATATCCAGGCGGCTGGAATGGGCAAAGGCCACGCTGTCTTCCATAACCCCGCGCAGGCCAAAGCCGGAGGTGGTATCAAACGAACAGCTTTTAATCCGGCCATCATCAAGGCTGACAGCCTCAGACTGCACGTATTCAAGGAATAACTCCCCATCGTCCAAGCCGTGCAGGGCATCCAGCGTGGTTGATCGGGCTTGCTGGTAATCAAGGCCGAGGTCGTTGAAAAAAAGCGTCGAGGCGCGGTCGCGTTGAAGAGAGAGCATGTGTCTTATCTAAGCGGCACAAGGGCAACACACAAGGGCAACATCACGCTTGCCTTTTAAAAGACTGTTGCTAGTTAAAGGTAACAAAGGCTAAAGACCACTCATGCACCGCATTCTTGTATTTTTTATGTTGCTCTTCGCCGCGCTTTTGCCGCTGGGCACGTCAACGGCTCAGGCTAGTGAATCCCTGCGTATTGGTGAGCCGACGCCGTGGGCGCTGGGGCTGCAACCGGGTGTGACGCCGGTTAAGGAAAAAATCGGCGCGTTTCATGATGAGCTGCTGATTATTATTTTTGGTATTTCAGGGCTAGTGCTGGTGCTGATGGTGTACATCGTCATTCGCTTTAACAAAAAAAGAAACCCGGTGGCGTCCAAAACCACACACAACGTGCCGCTGGAAATCATCTGGACGGCGCTACCCGTGGTGCTGCTGATTATCATTCTTGTTCCGTCACTGCGGCTTTTATATTTTTCCGACAAAGACCCTGCCGCGGAAATGACCGTCAAGGTTGTTGGTCATCAGTGGTATTGGTCATATGAATTCCCCGATCATGGCGGCTTTTCTTATGATTCCTACATGATTCCCGATAAAGAAATTGATGTCAGCAAAGGGCAGGTGCGGCTGCTGGATGTGGATAACACATTGGTCATACCGGTTGATAC
>JAJTHO010000159.1 GCA_021297975.1 Alphaproteobacteria bacterium | reverse complement strand
GGCCATTCGCAGCGATAACGGACTCCCTTTTGCCAGCCCGAATGCGTTGTATGGTTTAAGCAGGCTCAGCGTCTGGTGGCTGCGTCTTGGTATTGATATCGAACGGATTAAACCCGGTAATCCCCAACAAAACGGCCGCCATGAACGCATGCACCGCACCTTAAAACAGGAAACCGCCAAACCGCCTGCTTTTAATCTTTTACAGCAGCAAGCCAAGTTTGATGCCTTTATCGACGTATACAACCACCACCGACCGCATCAGGGCATTGCCCAACACTATCCGGCCGAGCTGTATACACCCTCAACCGCGCTTTATCGTGGCTTGCCGGATGTTGACTACCCCTTTGCCGACAAAACCGTCACGGTCACCCACTGCGGCAGAATCTGCCTCGGAAAAAAGAAAATCAACGTCTCAACTGTCTTGGGAGGCCAACATGTAGGCATTACACAAACCGACGATGACACCTGGCTTGTTTCCTTCATGAAATATGATCTAGGTTACTTCGATCTCAATACCTGTCGATTAGAACCTATCGACAATCCTTTTAATCATAAACTGTATACCATGTCTTCGGTATAATCTGTATACCTTCTCTCAAGAATATACCGGTTACAGCCTGGCGCACCCGAGAAGATTCGAACTTCTGACCTTTGCCTTCGGAGGGGGATTTTATAGGTTGTATGGGGTTGCGCTGTGTTTCATGTTCTCTTGATTTTCAACGATTTGCTTGTATGGTGTTTCAAGAAATTGGATGGGTTTTCATTTGCCGTGGTTCCCCGGTGGTTCCCAGAAAATGCTTGGAGATTGGCTTTATGCTTGGAAAAATAACAAAAAGAGAAGTTGATGCATTATCTACGAATGGCGGAAAAGAGCAGATTTTGTGGGATAGTACTTTAAAAGGCTTCGGTGTAAGGGTTCGAGAAGGTGGTATTAAAACCTACATTATCAAATATCGCATGGGGAATGGGCGCTCTTTTCCCGCGTATAAATTCACCATCGGCAAACACGGCTCACCTTGGACGCCGGATAGTGCCCGCCGGGAAGCAGAGCGATTGCTTGCGCTTATTAACCAGGGCACCGACCCCGCCAAAGAACGCAACACCGAAAAGCAAAGCATGACGGTTGCAGCGCTGTGTGAACTCTATGTTGCCGAAGGCTGCGCCCATAAGAAGCCTTCTACCCTGGTTAGTGACCGTGGGCGCATCAGCCGCCATATAATCCCCTTGCTGGGGCAGCGGCGTGCCAAGGACATTACCCGCACGGATGTGCAAAAATTCCTGCGCGATGTGGCAGAGGGTAAGACCGCCTGCACAGAGCGCACGAAGCCGCGCGGTCTGGCGCATGTGAAGGGCGGCAAAGGCACGGCCACGCGCACCACTGGTATGTTGGGCGGTATTTTTACCTTTGCCATAGAACGGGGCATTTGTGAGACAAACCCCGTGCATGGGGTGAAGCGCTACAAAGACAACAAGAACGAGCGGTTTTTATCCACAACTGAGGTTGCCGCTTTAGGGGAGGCAATCACCGTCATGGAAAAGGAAGGCGACTTGACTATCCTGCAGGCGACCGCGATTCGGCTGTTGCTCTTTACCGGCTGCCGGAAGTCGGAAATTCTCACCCTGAAATGGCCGTATATTGATTTTGAGCGCGGCTATATTCGTTTGCCGGATAGTAAGACCGGCCAGAAAGCCGTGGCCATTGGTGCGCCTGCTTTGGAACTGCTCTCAAAGTTGCCGCGTTTGTCGGAGTGGGTCTTTCCTGCAGCCAGCGGCACTGGCCACATGGTGGGGCTGCCGCGTAAATGGTTAGCGGTGCGCCAGCGTGCTGGTCTGGAAGGCGTGCGACTGCATGACTTGCGCCATTCCTTTGCCAGTTTTGGCGCAGCGGCGGGGGATAGCCTGCTGGTTATCGGTAAGCTGCTGGGTCATGCAGACAGCAAAACTACCAGCCGCTATGCCCACCTGGCGGATGACCCCTTGCAATCAGCGGCGAATCGAATAGCGGGCAGTATTGCCGCAGCGATGCAGGGCAATAAGGGTGCGGAGGTGATACCGCTGCACCGGCGCGGTTCTTGAGGTGGTGTTAGGATAGTGCCGCAAGCACCGCATCACCCGTACCGTTTGCAAAGTCTAAGGCTTGCTGCAGGCCGGTTAACAGGCTTTCACCTATGCTACCACTGGAGCTTGTCATGGATGTATTCCTTAAGCTGGCTGAAAGCTAATATGCAAGTGCAGCCCTGTTGCTGCCGCGAGGCGTTCTAACGTCTTTATCGTGGTGTTCTGGCTGCCGCTTTCGAGGCGTGCGACAAAGGTTTGTTTGGCCTGCATACGTTTTGCCAGCTCTTGCTGGGTAAGGCCTGCCTGTGTTCGCGCGGCTATAACAGCGGCGGCAACTTTAAACTCTGGCTCTAAGGCCTCGTGTTCAGCCGCATAGCTAGGGGACTTCATCCATTTTCTGTGCAGGGTGTCTAAAGTTGTCATAGTTTCCATTCCTTTATTCGTTGCAACGCGAGGGCTATTTCACGGGGCGGTGTTTTTTGCGTTTTTTTGATAAAGACGCGCAGAATCACCACACGTTTTGGTTTGGCGGTGACATACAGAGCGCGGGAAATACCATCACGCCCTTTGAGGCGTATTTCCCAAACCGCGCCTTGTATGTGTTTGACGTAAGGCTCACCCACGCGCTCAAGACCGTGGCTTTTTATCAGCTCACTAATCCAATGAAGCCGCGCCCGCATATCGTCGGGCAGCGCCTCAATTTCTTGGTCAACTGTTTTGCTTAGCGTCTCTACAACCCACTGCATGATGGTATATTATAACTTATAAGTTATTTTGTCAACCCCCATGCTACTCTATGAAACGCTATGCAATCCGGTGCTAGCGCTTGAAATTGCTTTCCGATATTGTTGCGGCGCGTGGCTAGGATGGCCATCCGAAACGCTGGTGCCCCTCACTAGCTTGCCACGCTTCCATAATGAGGGCACGGGAGGGGCGCGGTGTTATGCAAAACAATCATAGAAATATTGATGCAATTCTTAGTGATTGGTCAAATATTATTCAGTGTGAAATGGGCATCAAATATCAGGGTAAAGAAAGTTTCACCGTGCGTGTTAATGGGCGGCACTTCCCCCGTTCGCTGGAAGGTATTATTGAAATAATTAAAATATATAAACAAGAGCCCAATGTGCGACTTGATGTTTATGATGGCATTTTGGAGGCTGATGACAAGCCTGTGGGTGGCAGGCAGTTGACCACAGAGCCAGAACGCCGTGAACTGATAAGGTTCTTTGAAGATTGCGCGTCATTTAGAGAGGAAAAAAAATATTATCTGGAAAGAGTTAAGGGAGAATTGCGTGAAGCGTGTGAAAATATCTCTCTAGAAAAAGATGATAAGGCTACCTGTGATTTTACCTTGGCGGATTTGCGGAAATACCTATTCAAGCGGAAAGATATAGACCCCTCCTATATAAAAGATACAGACCGTTCTTATATATACGACCCTGTTAAATGGCAAATTGATAATGATATAAAGCGTGTTATTAGTGCATTGATATATAATAGATATTTCATCATTGAGGGCGGCATAGATGAAGGCCGCGAACTGATAGACTATATAAAATATCGCACGGGGCGTGACAGTAAAGATATTCGTTATTCCGTTTCATATGAGACTATGGAATGGGAGGAACAAGACACCAGTCACCTTATAATTGATGCACACGACTATAAGGGCGAAACAACAAAGACTTATGAGTGGTGCAAAATCACTTTCAACGAAGCACAGATAAAGCAGGTGTTTCCCCCTGCCGGGGAAAGAGAGATACTACAGTCTAAGGATGATGACCCGCGCATTACGAAAATTCGAGACGCGGCATTGCAGCGGTTTAGGGAAGCACACAAAGCCGAAAAATTTAAAGATGCAAGAAATGGTGACTGGTGGACGATTGATAGGGTTGAACAGCACATTTTGGAACATTCCGGCTTGCCGAAAGAGCAGCTTAATGCCCCGTTTGATGCGGCAAAGGGGGGTATTCCCACCTTCTTAGATAAGCTATTAAAAGCCTTGATTGGGGCGCTTTGCAAGGAGGATGGTTTTTATCTCTATCAAGGTACAAAAGAGATAGATAACCGCGAGCTAAAATCAGCGGAATTTGTTATACTGCATACCTATACAGGCGCGTCATTAATGTACGCTAAATCTATGAGTGCAGAGAGGTTAAACGAACCCGTTCTAGAGTTGTCATCTACAGGAACGGCAGTCCGCACTATCAGAAACCCCCTCTTATCAAGGGTACAGGTGGAGACGATGTTTCCCGCCGCGATACCTGATGTAAAACCTCAAAATGCCACAATGCCACTGTTGCCTATAAATGTCGTAGATGGCGGGGGTGAGGCAAAAGAAATACAAAAAACTACAGGCAGCCGAAGAGGGAGAAGACCGGGCAGTAGAATGCCTGCATATGATGAGGCTATAAAGATTCTTAGTTCTTCACCGCCTGAAGATATACAATCAGCATTTAAAGGAAGGCGGACATCCCGCCTTGCAGAGAAAATTCAAGGTGAGCTGCATAAACGGGGGTTTAAAGATGAAAATTATCCCCATAAAGACACTGTAGAGGGGTGGATTAGAAATAATTTTTATTCTGAAATAACAATGAATTAGTCAATTAATCCCCCTTTTCTAACACTTTCTCCATTTTACACACTTTGCGGCCAGATAAAAGGCGTGACAATTCAATGGGGCGCCCAACAGAGGAGGGGCAGCCCATGAACCAGAGTATAACACCAACCCGCCGCGTGCGCACGCCACAGGCCGCAAGCATCGTCGGATTATCCACCTCAACTTTAGAGCAAGACCGAATTACCGGGCGGCTTAAAATACCGTTTTTGAAACTTGGCCGCGCCGTCCTTTATGACGTTGCCGAGCTTGAGAACTGGCTGCGTCAACACCGCCGAAACAGCACGTCCGAATATTTTGCTGGCGGTGCGTTATGAGCCATTCAAAAGAAAACCCCGCCGGCGGCAACCAGCGGGGGGCTTTATTAATGAACGTAAACCTCAATAACAAAGCAGTCTCGCAAAGGCAACGGCTTCTTGAATTTTTGCAAAGTCATGGCCGCATCAGCACGCTGGAGGCTAGGGCAAAACTCAATGTCCTGCACCCGGCGGCGCGGATTTTCGAGCTGCGCCAGCGCGGTGTAAAAATCCTCACGTTCTGGCGGACTGACGTTACCCCCGAAGGCTTTGAGCATAGCGTGGCGGATTATGTCCTGCTGCAACGTGCTGCGGAATGAGGCGTGATTATCCTCTTTGGGCGCACACCCCGTGAGCGGCTGGCGATAGCGGCTAGGCTCATGACGGCTAAGGCGTCAATCAAATATATGAAATACAAAGGCAAATACTAATGCAGAACAACGCAGCAATTATAAACGCCCTGTTGGGCGAACACATTGAAAGGCTGGTGGGGTCACTCCTACCAGCCGCCCGGCGGGACGGGGCGCATCTATCTGTGGGCAATCTGGCCGGTGATGCTGGGCAGAGCCTGCGCATTAACGTTACCGGCCAGCACGCTGGCCACTGGCGAGACTTTGCTACGGGCGAGCGCGGCGACCCGCTGGCACTGGTGATGGCGGTACTAAAGCTGTCGTTTCCAGAGGCGATACGC
>JAJTHO010000183.1 GCA_021297975.1 Alphaproteobacteria bacterium | reverse complement strand
GCCGGGAATGCCCGCGAGACGCGCATAGGCCGCGCCGCCAGCTTCCTGCGCCGCAAGGGGGGTTAGGGCGCTGGCTTTGCCTAAGCCCACCACGACCAAACGGTCTAGCGGCAACCCCGCCGGACGAAGCAGCACATCGCTGCTGCCTTTTTTGCCTTTATAGTCATTGAGCGCCAGCAGCTCGCGGATTTTTTTGATATCGGCTTCTTTGATGCCGGATGCGGGCGCTTGGAGAAGTTCACCCTCTGCAACAAACACCACAACAGTGCCGGTTAAACCCGCGGCAGCGGCGGCAAATTGAACACGAATCATACGATCTTCCTTTATAAATTTTAAAGCTGCTGACGTCGCTCATTACGAATCAGATATAAATTCCGCACGTACACTATCAAGCCCATGGCCTGGCCGCAAATGAAAACCGGGTCTTCTTTGTACAGCGCGTAAAAAAATAAAATCACGCCGCCGCTGATGCTAAGATACCAGAACGGCAGCGGGATGACGCTTTTTTTCGCCTTCTCACTGGCCAGCCATTGCCAGATAAACCGCCCGGCAAAAAGGCCTTGGCCGATAAAGCCGATAATGAGCCAGAGGGTGCTAGCTTCCAAGGACGTTCGCCTTATTACGCTTTGTCAGCCACCACACGCCAACAATATCCACAAGGCCGACGAGTGCGCGCTGGAGGTTGTTGTATTTCGATACCCCTGCCCCGCGTTCGCGGTGGCTGATGGGCACGGGGGCGACGCTGCCGCCTTCGCGGCGCACAAGGCTTGGCATAAAGCGGTGCATATGATCAAAATAGGGCAGCCGAAGAAACAGCGCACGCGGCAGGATTTTCAAACCGCAACCCGAATCGCGGATGGTATCTTTTAAAAGCCGCCGCCGCCACGAGGCGGCAATGCGGGACGCTATCAGCCGGTGCCACTCATCCTGCCGCTCTGCGCGCTGGCCTATTGCCATTCCGGCCGGTTGCAGCGCGTCATAAACATGCCAGGCGCGGTTTAAATCTGCCGGATCGTTCTGGCCATCCCCATCGAGCACGGCAATGTGCGGCTTACTGCTTACCCAGAGAGCCGTCCAGACAGCGCGGCTCTGGCCTTGGCTTTTGGGATTGGTGAGGATTTTTAGCCATGGATAGCGGCTGGCTGCGGCCTGTAATTCCTGCGGCGTGGTATCGGTGCTGGCATCATCCACCACCACCACTTCTAAATCAAAACGGGAGGCCAGCGCAGCGTTCACCTCATCCAGCAGCGCACCAATGTTCCCCGCCTCGTTTTTAACAGGTATCAGCAGCGATAAACCGGGATGCTCCTGCATCCGCTTACGCCGCCGCGCCGGTGTTGTAGAGCAGCAGCGCGATAATGCCAACCGCCGTCACCGCAATCACCGCACTGCCGTAGATAACCCATTTGAGAAAACGTCCCCAGGTTTCTTCGCGTTCGGCTAAAATCGTGTTGTTGTCTGCCATGGGGCACTCCTTACTGGTGTGCCTAGCAAAGGGGGGTGGGTATCGTCAACTGCTCTGCGCTGTTGCTGTGCTGCGCACCAGTTTTTGCACCGTCTCGACATACAACCTGTGCTCAACCGGCAGCAATCTTTCTGAAAGACTCAACGCCGTATCCCCCGGCAAGACCTCTATCGCCGCTTGCGCTATAATCTCGCCCGCGTCCATCTCTTCTGAGACATAATGCACCGTACACCCGGCCAGCTTAACGCCCGCCGCAATCGCCTGCGCTTGCGCATCCAGCCCCTTAAAACTGGGCAAAAGCGACGGGTGGATATTAATCATCCGCCCGCGCCAATCGGCAACAAAGCTGGGGGAAACAAGGCGCATGTATCCCGCAAGGCACACAAAATCAACCCCGGCCTCGCGCAAAGCGGCGGTCACACTGGCATCATAGGCGGTTCTATCACCCGCAAAGGGCTTGGGCGCAAGATGCTGTACAACCTCAACGCCCGCCTGCCGCGCCAGCTCCAGCGCCGGGGCGGCGGCTTTATCCGAGAGCACGCAGACAATCTGCGCCGGCGTTAAATCTGCCTTAAGCAGCGCCGCGAGATTGCTTCCCCGCCCCGACGCCAGCACACCAATACGCTTAACCCTCAAACTGGACATAATCCGCTTTGTCCGCACGCGCCACCAGAGCGCCGATTTTATAAGACGCCTCGCCCGCTGCGTTAAGCGCGCTGATAACGTTATCGGCCGCATCCGGGCGCACTATGAGCACGAGACCAAGACCACAGTTAAACGTGCGGCGCATTTCATAATCCGGGATGCGCCCTGCGGTTTTCAACCATTGAAACACCGGCAAATCTGGCCAGCTTGCAGGATTAATCCGCGCCGCGAGATTATCGCCAAACATGCGCGGCAGATTTTCAATCAACCCGCCGCCGGTGATGTGCACCGCCCCGGTAACACCGCCCGCCTGCAGCGCCGTTTGCATCACTTTCCGGTAAATCCGGGTGGGAGTCAGCAGCACATCGGCAAGGCTTTTACCCGGCGCATACGGCGCAGAATCCGTGAACGACAGACCTAAATCTTGAATCACCCGCCGTACAAGCGAAAAGCCGTTAGCATGAATCCCGCTGGAGGGAATCCCAATCAGCACATCGCCCTCCGCCACATCCTTACCCGTCAGCGCCTTTGACTTATCGACAATCCCAACCACAAACCCGGCGAGGTCAAAATCTTTATCGGCATAAACGCCCGGCATTTCCGCCGTCTCGCCGCCAACGAGGGCGCAGCCCGCCTCAATACAGCCCGCCGCAATGCTTTCAATAACGGCGGCTGCCGCATCAATCTGCAATTTGCTGGTTGCGTAATAATCAAGGAAGAACAGCGGATCTGCACCATGCACCAGAATATCATTGGCGCACATCGCAACCAAATCAATGCCAATCCCGGCGTATTGACCGGCTTCAGCGGCGATTTTCACCTTCGTGCCCACGCCATCTGTTGAGGCGATCAGGCACGGCTCTGCGTAATTCTTTAAAATGGGCGCAAGCTCAATAAAGGCGCCAAAGCCGCCCAGCGATGCCCCCGCGCCCGCGCGCGCCGTTGCCTTCG
>JAJTHO010000020.1 GCA_021297975.1 Alphaproteobacteria bacterium | reverse complement strand
TACCCTGACCGTGTAATGGTCGCAACGCTACGCATGATTCCTGAGCGTCTGACGCTTGAATGGCTTAAATCGTAAGGAGGACGAAGCATGGCAACGGGCACGCCTCGGTCTCCTCAAAAGAACATCCGGTCAAACGCTGAATCGGTGTTACTCAGCTATCCTGGGAAAAAATCAGTTGAAGAAGTTCTAGCAACTCCGCCAGGTATCTTCGAGTATGCCCCTACTATTGGAAGCAATTTAAGGAAACGACTTTACTTCGCGGAAAACTTAGAAACTTTGGCGCACTTAGCCCAAGACAATAACGTATGCGGCAAGGTTAGACTGGTTTATATTGACCCGCCTTATGCTACACAGACGGTATTTCACTCACGCACATTGTCTCATGCCTACGAAGATGTTTTCGAGTGCGCGGAGTACTTGGAATTTATCCGAGAACGTCTAATTCTTTTACATCGCATCCTAGCGGATGACGGCTCTATCTACATTCACCTAGACGCCAAGATGGTATTTCATGTCAAGCTGCTGATGGATGAGATATTTGGACTCAGCAATTTCCGGAATTGCATCACGCGAAAAAAGTCGAATCCAAAGAACTATACGCGAAACCAGTTTGGGAACATATCTGATTACATTTTATTTTACACAAAATCTAGTCAGTACGTGTGGAATAAGCAGTGCGAACCTTGGACGGAGGAGCGTGCGCGGGAATATCAATACGTCGAGCCTGAGACGGGACGACGATACATGAAGGTACCAATTCACGCTCCAGGCGTTCGTAATGGTGAAACGGGTAAGCAGTGGCGCGGCATGATGCCGCCGCTTGGCAAGCATTGGCAGTTCCTACCGTCCACATTGGATGAGTTGGACGCAAAAGGTGAAATCTACTGGTCAAAAAACGGCAATCCAAGACGTAAGGTCTATTTAGACGAAAACCATGGCGTATCAGTACAAGATATTTGGCTGGACTACCGAGATGCACACAATCAAATGGCGCACATTACTGGCTACCCAACTGAGAAAAACATTAATCTTTTAAAGAGGATTATAGAGGCATCGAGCAACGTGGGTGACATTGTTTTAGATTGCTTCGCAGGTTCGGGTACCACGCTAGTAGCCGCCGATATGTTAGGGAGAGCATGGATTGGCAGTGACAACAGCCCTGAGGCTTTAAGAACTATGTTGCATCGATTCCAACACGGCACTAAGCCGATGGGGGATTTTGTAGGGGTGCAAACATACAAACAGAAAGTGAAAGCACTTTCACTTTTCGATGAGGAACTACCACAAGCAGTGAAAAATGATAAAACGCATATTATACAAGGGTTTAATTTGTTTGCCGACCCGAAGCTTGGTGGATTGCTAACGCTAGATGAGACAAGCGCACACGACAAGCAGGAAATCAAGACAGTCGAAAAGGTTCGCAAAACGGGATGAATAAAAATATTTTTGCGGTGGAACTTTATTGCTTTACGGTAGCCAAAAGTAGGTCATCGAAATACTCCGAGAGATGATTTTGAGCCGAAGGCGTTTTCCACCGCCATTTTACTGTTTCAAACCCAGTATTCAAATTCTTCCAAACTCGTAAATTTATGCACCTGTCGCTGGATGACCACTACCCAATTGATCACATGCCCTAAAATTCTGGGGGTTTATCATGTACCGCCGAAGTCAGTCCAAGCTGTTTCAGCAGCAACTGAATAATGCGGAGGCTGGATTCCCTAGTTTCTGCCACAACATAGTTTGCGCCGTAATCGTAGAGTGTATCTGTGTCAACCGCATCTTTGGCGCGGGCAATAAGGGGTGGCTGTGGGGCAGGCTATGCTCCATGCCCTATGCCTTTCTCTGGGTAAGATGAAGGCGTATCTGCTTTTCTGTCTCAACCAGCACAAACAAAAGAATACCGATGGCAATGACCAGCACGCCATCCCAAAACGGGATACTGACCGTTGCAAAAACCTGCTGCAAGGGCGGTAGGTAGGTGACACAAAGTTGCGCGATGGTGACTATACCAACAACAATCCATACCACTTTTGTCCCGCGTACGGCTTTCCACGTCAGTGATGTACCATAAATATTGCGGATGAAAAAAAGATGGAAAATTTCCATCACCACCAGAGTATTTAGTGCCAGTGTCCGTGCCAGTTCGATGGAATAGCCCTTGCCTGTGGCGTAGGAATAAATGCCGTATACGCCGCCCAGAAACAGGATGGAAACCAAGGCAATGTGCCATGCCAGCGCACCGCTTAACAGTGGCTCATGACGTGGGCGCGGAGGACGGCGCATGGTATTGTCTTCCGTAGGCTCAAATGCCAAGGCCAACCCCAACGTGATAGCCGTAATCAGATTGATCCACAGGATCTGAATAGGTGTAAGCGGCAAGGTAAGGCCAAACAGCAGGGCGACAATAATCGTCATTGCCTCACCAGCGTTGGTGGGTAATGTCCAGCTGATGACCTTTTTGATGTTATCGTATACCGTGCGGCCTTCCCGTACGGCGGCAGCAATGGAGGCAAAATTATCATCCGCCAGCACTAAATCTGCCGCTTCCCGTGCAGCTTCCGAACCTTTTTGACCCATGGCAATGCCAGCATCGGCGCGTTTCAGGGCGGGGGCATCATTTACGCCATCGCCGGTCATTGCCACCGTCATACCCCGTGCCTGCAACGCCATTACCAAGCGTAGTTTATGCTCAGGGCTGGTGCGGGCAAAAATATCGCACGTGAAAACAGCTTCACGCAGGGCAATATCATCCATACAATCCAGGTCTACCCCCGTTAATACGGTGTCTGGATTTTGCAGGCCAATCTGCCGGCCAATGGCAACGGCAGTTCGGGCATGATCGCCGGTGATCATTTTCACGCGGATACCGGCACGCTGGCAATCTGCCACAGCCGCAATGGCCTCGCTGCGCGGCGGGTCAATCATCCCTACCATCCCCAGCAGGGTGAGCGTGCCTTCTACATCTGTATGTTCAAGTACGGTATGTCCAGGGGGCACAGCCCGTACAGCAAACGCCAGCACCCGTTGCCCCAGGGCCGCAATACCATCTGCCTTTTCCTGCCACAGGGCAAGATGAAGTGGTTCGGTTGCGCCATCTGTGCCGCGCTGGTTGGCACACATCTCCAGCAGGCGTTCAGGGGCACCCTTCACAAAAATAAAAGCATGGCTTTCATGGTCGTGATGCAAGGTAGCCATAAAACGGTGGCGGGCATCGAAGGGAATAACATCGGTACGCGTCCATGCCGCCTGTTGCGTGCGCACATCGACAGCCATCTTGCCGGCAAAGGCCAGCAATGCCCCCTCCATCGGGTCCCCTTCCACATGCCACACGCCGTTATGCTGGTGTAGGGCGGCGTCGTTGCACAGGGCAGCAGCAAGGGCGAGTTCGCCCAGAAGGGCATGGTTAGCGGGAAAAACCTCTATCTCGTCCAGATGCAGGCTTCCTTCTGGCGCATATCCATCTCCTTTCAGGGTAAACAGATACTGGTGGTGCAAAACGGACGCCACCATCATTTCATTGCGGGTCAGTGTGCCGGTTTTATCAGTGCAGATCACCGAGACAGCCCCCAGGGTTTCAATAGCGGGCAACCGGCGTACAATAGCATTGCGCCGCGCCATGGCCCGCACACCAATGGCCAGGGTAATGGTCAGCACCGCTGGCAAGCCTTCAGGAATTGCCGCTACCGACAGACCTACCACGGACATGAATATCTCGGTGAATGCGTGATGGCCGGCAAAATAGCCATACCCCAGCAGCATGGCCGCAATCAGCAGAATGAAAATGGTCAACCACCTGGCAAACGCCCCCATTTGCGCTACCAATGGTGTGGTGAGGGTTTCCACGGTTTGCAGCAGGCCGCTGATGCGACCAATTTCCGTATGCGCCCCAGTGGCCACCACTATGCCTTTGCCTTGCCCAGCACTGATAAGGGTACCAGAAAAGACCAGGCAAGAGCGGTCTCCCAGCGGTACATCGACATGGACCGGGGCAATGTTTTTCTCCACCGGCACCGATTCTCCGGTCAGCACCGCCTCCTGTACCGATAACCCGTGGGCGGTCAGCAGCCGCAAATCCGCCGGAACTTTATCACCAGCCTCCAGCAGCACTATATCCCCGGGCACAAGCGCTTCCGCCGCCACACTGTGCCGCTCTCCATCCCGTAGCACATTTGCTTGGGGAGCCAGCATCTGGCGGATAGCGTCCATCGCCTTTTCCGCCTTACCCTCCTGAATGTATCCGATAATGGCATTGGCAATCACCACCGCTAGAATCGCGCCTGTATCAATCCAATGATCGAGTGCAGCTGTGACTACTGCACAGCCAATAAGTACATAAATCAGTATGTTATGAAACTGGAGCAGGAAACGGCGAAAGGCTGAAGGACGTGGGGCCTCTGGTATGCGGTTAAGGCCATAGTGAAACAAACGCTGCGCTGCTTCCTGTGCCGCAAGGCCGGAGGGTGGTGTTTGCAGGTTGCTAAGAGCCGCATCAGCAGTAAGGGTGTGCCAGATTGCGGATGTTTCCTGCATCGGGGGCTCTTTTAATGCGCGAGCAACAGATTACATTGACTGTCTGTAATAAAGTACCGGGTAAAACCACCAAACAGCATTTCCCGCAGACGGGAATGGGAGTACGCCCCCATTACAAGCAGATCAGCCTTAACCTCTGTGTATGCCTGTGCCAGCATCAGGGGAGCATCCTGTACGGTGGCCAGCAATTTGGCCTCAGCCTGGATGCCATGCTGTTCCAAGTACCGCAGCACACCTTGAATATCCTCTGCCTCATCGCCTTCCTGCACATGTGTTACTACCACACGTTTTGCCTTTTGCAGCAGCGGCAAGGCAAACCACTGCGCCCGCAGGGTTTGGGGAGATTGTTTCCAGGCCAGTATAATAGTTGCATCTTCAAGGGTTTTTCCGGCAGTAAACGAGCGAATCAGCGCCAGTGGCCTGCCGGTGGCAAACAGTGCGCCTTCCAGCAGTGTATCCCGTATGGACACGCTGATATCAGCACTGGCAACCGTCATATCGTGGCCGCTGCACTTGTTGCGGATCTGTTCGGCACTTTCGCCAAACACATCCAGTGTGTCCTGCCAGATAATAGAGTTACCACCCCCCAACGCGGATGATGTTTTTACAAACCATTCTTTAACTTCCGCCGCACGCTTTTTGAACTGTTCTTTGTACAGCGTATCGGTGAGCACCTGTGATGCCCCAAAGCCTTCTTTGCGGAACACATTGGCCACTTTGGTGCGTTCGTCTTCCTGAAGCAGCACCAGCGACTTTGATACAAAAGTACCTTCTGCCTTGGCGGCAAAAGACCGGGTCAATGCAGCAGTGAAAGCCAGTGCCGGCGATTGGTCACCGTTGCTGCTGACGGGCAGGAAGATCGTTTTATACATAAGATGGCCTCACAAAGTTAGGTTAATAGAGTCGTACCGGCGACATAAAGCCATTCGGCTTTAAAGCTAGCAGAGAACAGGGAAGTTTTTGCAGAATATTTTCTGCTGTATTACCCATCACAAAGCTATAAATACCCGTGCGTGCCACCGTGCCCATGACCAGAATATCAATCTTCTGTTCTGTGACATAGCGGGGGATGGCTTCATCAGGCAAGCCGTGCAGATGATGCGTATGCACTGTACCGGAAATTTTTGCTTCGCGCACCAGACGTTCCAGATCGGCCAGATGATTGAGCCGAACGGCTTCCAAGGTGCTGTTGAATCGGTCTCGTAAGCCACACCGGCACCGGGCATTTACGAAGCAACTCCATATCTATGGCTTGAAATCCTTTGCCTGCTTCCACAGGCTGCGCTTCTTTTATCACCAGGTCATGCGCCTGTTTCAGTACATGCCGGACAATGCGGATGGCAGGCGTGCTGCCGCTTTCCACGGCAATCTCTACCAGTAGCTCACGATCTGTCACTTTAATGCTATCGCGGGCAGCCTGCAGCGATGTTTGCAGTTGTTCTTTCAATGCTGCTTTGTATTTATCCGTATATTCTTCCATTTCTTTAGGAAGAGCAGGGCAGACAATCAGTGCATGCAGTAACGCCTTATTATTGCGTGCCAGACTCAGCGCCTGTTTTAACGCTTCTTTCTCCTCGGCTATGCCATGGCTGACAAATAAAATACTATGAAACCTGTTCATCGTCTTTTCCTCGATGTTTCACTATGCAAATTTTTGCGAAATGTTTCAAGAAAATTAGACCTGTTGATTCCTCTTCTTCATGTTAAGGAAAAGCGTACAAACCCCGCTTCTCCAAGTCAACAGCCAGAAATGGCTGTTTCTGGATACTTCAGGGTGCTTCGGGAGAAAAGAACAGCATTCAGCGGCGTAAACACCGCCAGATTTGCCTTGCTGTTGTTGACACCATCCCGCCTGCTACTTAAAAGAAGAACATGAAGTCAATGCGCCCTGTGCTAATCTGGCTGTTGATGCTTGCAGTTCTACATCGCGGCGCGATACCGGTCGGCTATATGCCAACGGTGGATGCAAACGGCGTCACGATGATGATATGCACCAGCGATGGCGCAAAATGGATTAAAACGGATAACGCCGGCAACCCACTAGAAGAGAATACCGACACACAAAAGCAAAGCGCCCATAAGCCTTGCCCCTTTGCACTCACTGTTACGCCGTTTTACGAAGATTTCAGCCTTGATGCCCTACCGCTAACCCGCATTGCTGCTCGTGTTGATTTCGCGCCGCGTATCGCGCATCCCGCCCTAGCGGCACTCTACCCCACAGCCCCGCCACGCGCACCCCCACTATATTCTTGAGCAATACCTGACCAGCCGCGTCGAAGCGCGGCTTCCGTTGTCTATTTTTTCAAGAGTATCATTATGTCCATTCTCAAATCATCAACGGCACAAGGCGTTTCCTTGGCCGCGTTACTATTCCTAAGTCTTTCGAACAGCGCCACTGCAGAAGGCGAAAAGACCCCGAAACCGCTCCACGTTACCATCAATCAAGGCACGCTGATGCAGAGCCAAACGGTTCCAACCGTTGCGGAGGCAGAACGCCGCATCAACCAAACCCCCGGCGGCGTTGCGCTTCTCTCAGCAGAACAGTTCAATCAAAAATATGTGCAAAACTTTCAAGACAGCCTTGCCTATGTCCCCGGCGTTTTTGCGCAAAAACGCTACGGCGAGGAAGTGCGGCTATCGATTCGCGGTTCCGGCATCTCGCGCGGCTTTCATTTGCGCGGGATAACACTGCTGCAAGACGGCATTCCCTTTAATTTGGCCGATGGCAGCGGCGATTTTCAGGAAGCAGACCCGCTATCCTTACAGCACATAGAAGTCTATAAAGGCGCAAACGCCCTGCAATACGGCGGTAATGGATTGGGCGGCGCGGTCAATCTTGTGTCCCCTACAGGATACACCGCACCCGGCACACAGCTGCGGGTTGAAGCAGGTACTGACAACACCTACAGAACCAATATACGAACCGGCGGCGTCATGGGCGCAACTGATGGCTTCTTAAGTTTGACCGCAACAGACAGCAACGGCTTTCGCCAGCATAGTGACCAGTCGAATATCAAATTAAACACCAATGTGGGGGTGAAACTGAGCGACCGTCTGGAAACTCGCTTTTATCTTAGCAGTAACGTGATTGAACAGGATTTACCCGGCACACTCACCCGCGCGAATGCGCTCAGCGGCAACCGCACCCGCGCCGGCGGAACCAGCATCACCGATGACCAAAAGCGCGATATCCGCTCTGTCCGGCTCAGCAATAAAACCAGCTATATGCTGAATAACGACCAAACCATTGAGGGCGGCGTGTTTGCCAACTACAAAGAGCTGTTCCACCCCATCGCCAGCTTTATCGGCACGATTGACCAAGAGAGCGTGGACTATGGCGGCTTTGGCGCGCTCAAAGGCAACGGGCAGGTTGGCTCGTTCCTCAGCCGCTATCGGGTTGGCTTCACATCACAAGCAAACTCTGTTGATGCGCTGGTTTTTGGAAACCGGCGCGGCAATCGCGGCGCAACGATTGCGAATCCGGCTGTTTCCCTAGCAAGCGACGCCGATCAGAAAGCGGAAACGCATGTGCTGTATGGCGAAAACAGCTTGTATGTTACGCCTGAACTTGCCGTGATAACCGGAGGCCAGCTCACCTGGGCAGCGCGCGAAGTTTTCGACAACACCCGCAACCGCAATGATGAGCGCACCTACCGTGCATTTAATCCGAAAGTGGGCTTGTTGTATGAGCCCATTGCCGGGCGGCAATTCTATACCAATCTTTCCAAAGCAACCGAAGCCCCCACGTTCAGTGAGCTAACCCAATCCGGCACAGGGATTTTCACGCCGATTGAGGCGCAGCGTTCCTGGACGTTTGAGGTTGGCACACGCGGCAGCGAAGGGCGGGTGTCGTGGGATTTAAGTGTCTACCGCTCATGGCTGCGCAATGAATTCCTGCAATTCACACCCGGCGTTTCGGGTGTTCCGGCGTCTATTTTCAACGCGGGTAAAACCATGCATCAGGGGATTGAGCTGGGCTTTGATGTGAAGCTAACTAATGAGATAACCTGGCAAAACGCCTACACCTTCAGCAACTTTAAATTCAAAGACGATGTGCAATACGATGATAACGATATTGCTGGTGTCCCGCCGCATTTTTACAAAACGGCGCTGCGCTATCAGCAGGAGCGGTTTTATGTTGCGCCGAATCTGGAATGGGTTCCGGTGGGGGCACAGGTTGATTACGCCAACACAACCGATGCGGGCGGCTATGCGATTCTGGGCGCGGAAGCGGGCTATAATCTAACAGACAACGTGACCGTGTATGTTGAAGGCCGCAACCTTACCGATGAAACCTACATCAGTAATTTCAGCACAACAAATGCAGCGAATGCAAACAGCGCGCTGTATTATCCGGGTGACGGCATCAGCGCGTTTGCTG
>JAJTHO010000202.1 GCA_021297975.1 Alphaproteobacteria bacterium | reverse complement strand
TGATGCCGTAGTGCTTCTCCACGGCGACGGGCAGTACGCCCCGGAAATGCTGCTAGACATGATAAAGCCTTTAGCTGATGGACAGAGTGATGTCGTGTTTGGCTCACGCATGTTGCGGCGCAACGATGCCCTCAAAGGCGGGATGCCCTATTATAAATTCGTGGCAAACATCTGCCTGACCACTTTACAAAACCGTCTATTGGGCAAGCGCCTGTCCGAGTTTCATACGGGTTACCGGGCGTATAGCACAGCTGCGCTGCGGCGCGTTCCCTTTCGCTATAATTCCGATTGGTTCGATTTTGATACCGATATCATTATTCAAATGGTGGATAAGGACGCGCGTATTGCCGAGATTGCCATCCCCACGCATTATGGCGATGAAATATGCCATGTGCATAATGTGCGTTACGGCTTGGCGATTTTAAAAGCATGCCTGCAATCGCGCTTGCAAAAGGTGGGCATTTTTTATCACCGTAAGTTTGATTATGAGCACGTTGCGAGCTTCTCCGACAAAAGCGCATTCACCAGCAGCCATACTTTTGCAGTGGAAAATACTGCTGTGAAGGAAACAACGCTCGTTATTGGCACAGGAAGCGCCCATGTGGCGCACCATCTCCATAATAAGGGCTGCGTTGTTCATGGCGCCGGTCTTGTCCCCCCTAAAAATACTACTGATTTTTCAACTTTTATTACAACAAACCTCAATAACGGTCTGGCCGAGATTCCCGCGCTTCCGTATCAATCCATTCTACTTCTTGATATTCTCGAACACCTACATAACCCCGAACAGTTCATGGAAGAATTATTTGACCGCGTTAAGGGTACAAACACCCGCATAATCCTCACCACCCCCAATATTGCCTTTATCATCATGCGCCTGATGTTATTGTTTGGCCGCTTTGAATACGGCAAACGCGGTATTCTGGATAAAACGCACACTCGGCTGTTTACATTTCCCTCGCTCAAGCGACTCTGTGAACAGTCGCATTTTGTGATTGAGCACGTTGAGGGCATACCCGCACCGTTTCCACTAGCCCTTAAAAATGAGGGCTTGGGGCGGTTTATGTTGAAAATAAACCGCTTACTCATTCGTCTAAATAAAGGGATGTTTTCGTTTCAGATTGGCGTTGTGCTGACGCCCAAACAGGATTTTGAAAACCTACTGGCGCGCACCTTGGATTCACAGAAAAACAACAAAAACTGAAACCTACAGCAGCTTTTCCGCCAGCACCGTGCATTTATTATCGCTGATATCTACAAAGCCGCCGCTGATACGGTGGGTTTTGCTGATAACGCCGTTGTCCTCATCATAGAGCTTAAGCTCACCTTCATCGAGCGCGGTAATCAGCGGCGCATGACGCGCCATCACGCCCATCTCGCCTTCAGAGGCCGGAACCGTAACAAGGGCAACCTGCCCGCGGAATACTGTTTCCGCCGGCGTGACGATTTCGAGCAGTATTTTCTGAGCCGCAGCCATTACGCCGCCTCAGCCAGCAATTTTTTTGCCTTGGCTTCGACTTCTTCAATGGTGCCCACCATGTAAAAGGCGTTTTCCGGCAAATCGTCATACTTGCCTTCAACGATGCCTTTAAAGCCGCGAATGGTGTCTTCGAGTTTCACAAACACGCCCGGTGAGCCGGTAAACACTTCGGCAACGTGGAACGGCTGGGACAAGAAACGTTGAATTTTCCGCGCCCGCGCCACAACCAGTTTATCTTCTTCGGATAATTCATCCATGCCAAGAATGGCGATGATGTCTTGCAAGGATTTATAGGTTTGGAGGACTTTCTGCACTTCCCGCGCCACTTTGTAGTGCTCTTTACCGACGATATCTTCCGACAGAATCCGTGAGGTGGAATCAAGCGGATCCACCGCTGGGTAAATCCCCTGTTCGGCAATCGAGCGGTTTAGAACGGTGGTTGCATCCAAGTGGGAGAAGGAGGTGGCTGGCGCCGGATCGGTCAAATCATCCGCCGGAACATAAATCGCCTGCACCGATGTAATCGAGCCTTTACGGGTTGAGGTAATCCGTTCTTGCAGCTGCCCCATTTCCGTTGCGAGTGTTGGCTGATAGCCCACCGCCGACGGAATACGGCCAAGCAGAGCCGACACTTCCGAACCTGCCTGCGTAAAGCGGAAAATGTTATCAACGAAGAACAGCACGTCTTGTCCTTCTTCATCGCGGAAGTATTCGGCAATCGTCAGACCCGACAAAGCCACGCGCGCGCGCGCGCCGGGCGGCTCATTCATCTGGCCATACACGAGGGCAACTTTTGAGCCTTCGCTGCCGAGTTTGATAACGCCCGATTCCATCATTTCGTGGTATAAATCGTTCCCTTCGCGGGTACGCTCACCCACCCCGGCAAACACCGAGTAGCCGCCGTGCGCCTTGGCGATGTTGTTAATCAGCTCCATAATCAGCACGGTCTTACCCACACCCGCACCGCCGAACAGACCAATTTTACCGCCCCGTGAATACGGCGCCAGCAAATCAACCACTTTAATTCCGGTCACTAAGATTTTGGTTTCTGTGGATTGTTCAGCAAGCGGCGGCGCTTCGCGGTGAATGGGTAGCGAGCGGCTGGAGCCAATGGGCCCGCGCTCATCAATCGGCTCACCAATCACATTGAGAATCCGTCCCAGCGTCTCACGCCCGACCGGCATTTGAATCGGCGCACCGGTGTCGGTGACTTTCTGGCCGCGCACGAGGCCTTCGGTTGCTTCCATTGCAATGGTGCGCACGACATTTTCACCGAGGTGCGCTGCAACTTCGAGCACCATCATTTTGTTGTCGTTGCTGGTTTGCAACGCGTTCAAAATCGAGGGCAGCGCGCCGTCAAAGCGGACATCCACGACGGGGCCGATAACTTGTTCGATGGTGCCTGTTGTTTTCATACGTTACATCCTTTCGCAAGTGCTTGCGCAAAATTAGGGCTTCGGGGGTTGACTACTAAACTATAATTTCGGGGATGCACGATAACATCCATATCTTCCATGGGGATAGCGCCAAGCAGCGCCTGTTCGCCCAGTACAAACGCACCGACAAAGCAGCGGCGATTTTCAAAACGAACATCGACAGGCCCGACATAGGGGCGCATTTCGCTGTGATCGTTCGCCAGTGTGACGGGGCGTCTGTCTGCTTCTTCCAGTTGAAGCTGTAAGGCTACTGACTCTGGAATACACAAATGCGATGCGCCCGTATCCACCAAGGCACGCACTGTAACCGCGTTCAACGCGGGTAAACGCGGGTTCGACAGCACGATATCAGCATACACCAGCCCCATCACACCGCCTCCGCGCCGCTGATAATCTCAATCAGCTCTTTGGTAATCATCGCCTGACGGGCACGGTTATACGACAGTGTCAGGCGGCGAATCATATCACCCGCGTTTCGCGTCGCGTTATCCATGGCGCTCATGCGGGCGCCGTGTTCAGATGCGACGCTGTCAAGAAGAACGCTAAACAGCTGAACGCTGAGATTTTTTGGAAGCAATTTAGCCAATAGCCTAGCTGCATCGGGCTCAAACTCATATTGAGATTTCACTGGTGTTGGCAAACCCGATTCCGGCACACCGTCTTGAATGCTGGGCATGGGAATCACTTGTTGCCACGTTGGCACTTGCAGCATGGCCGAGCGGAACTTGTTGTAGAGCACCTCGGCAACATCAAACGCGCCCTCGCTTAATAGCTGCTGTAAATCTTCGCTGATACCGGCAACGAGGTCATAATCGACTTTTTTGCGGGTAATATCGGCGTAGCTTTTGACAACGCGTTTGCCTGTTTCACGCACAAAAACATCACGGGCTTTTTTTCCAATCGTGACTATTTTAACGGTTTTTCCCTGCGCGCCTAAATGCTTCATGCGCAGGCGCGCTGCCCGAAAAATCGCCGTGTTAAACCCGCCGCAAAGACCCTTATCGGTAGAAACAATGATAAGCAGGTAGGTGTCATTTTTGCCGGTGCCCTGCAGCAGTGGCAACGCCTCTTCCGGCTGATACCCGGATGCCAGCACCGCTTGCAGCATTGCCGCCATCTTTTCGGCATACGGACGCCCTGCTGCTGCCGCTTCTTGCGCACGGCGCAATTTTGCCGCAGCCACCATCTTCATCGCCGAGGTGATTTTTTGCGTTGATTTAACGCTTGCAATGCGGACGCGTTGTTCTTTTAAGGACGGCATTTAGGCAACAAACGCTTTCTTAAAGTTGTGCAAGGCTTGTTTCAATTCGTTTTCATCAGCTTCGCCGATCTTCTTCTCTTTACGCACTGTTTCCAGCAGCGTGCGGTGCAAGGAACGGAGATACGCAAGGAATTCAGCTTCAAAACGCACAACGTTTTTCGCATCGACATCATCCAGGAAGCCGCGCACCCCGGCGTAAATGCTGCACACTTGCTCTTCGATAGGCAATGGGCTGAATTGACCTTGCTTCAACAGTTCGGTGAGGCGTGCGCCGCGACCGAGCAATTTTTGCGTGGAAACATCAAGGTCTGAGGCAAACTGGGCAAAGGCTTGCATTTCGCGGTATTGCGCCAGCTCCAGCTTAATCGTTCCCGCCACTTGTTTCATGGCTTTTGTTTGCGCGGCTGACCCCACCCGCGAGACAGAAAGACCCACGTTAATTGCCGGGCGAATCCCTTTGTAAAATAAGCCAGTCTCAAGGAAAATCTGACCATCGGTAATCGAGATAACGTTGGTTGGAATGTAGGCCGAGACGTCACCCGCCTGGGTTTCAATAATCGGCAGCGCGGTTAAGGAACCGCCGCCCCGCTCATCCGACATTTTAGCCGCACGCTCCAAAAGGCGCGAGTGAATGTAAAACACATCCCCCGGATACGCTTCGCGGCCTGGCGGACGACGCAGCAACAGCGACATTTGCCGGTAAGCAACCGCCTGCTTGGACAAATCATCATAAATAATCAGCGCGTGCATGCCGTTATCACGGAAAAACTCACCCATCGCGCAGCCGGTATAGGCAGACAGGAATTGCAGCGGCGCGGGATCAGAGGCTGTTGCGGCAACAACGATGGTGTATTCCAGCGCGCCTTTTTCTTCCAGCGTCTTCACAATCTGCGCAACGGTCGAGCGTTTCTGCCCAATCGCCACATAGATACAATACATTTTTTGGCCGTCAGGCAGTTTGTCGTTTGTGACCTTCTGGTTCAAAATAGCATCCAGCGCCACGGTTGTTTTGCCGGTTTGCCGGTCACCGATAATCAGTTCCCGCTGACCGCGACCAATCGGCACCAGCGTGTCAATCGCTTTAATCCCGGTTTGCAGCGGCTCACTCACCGATTGGCGATCAATAATGCCCGGCGCTTTGCTTTCAACACGGCGGCGTTCTTTGGCTTGCAGAGGGCCTTTACCGTCAATGGGGTTACCCAGCGCATCGACGACACGCCCTAAAAGCTCACGCCCCACCGGCACATCCAGAATTGCGCCGGAACGCTTCACAATATCGCCTTCGCGGATTTGCGAGGTTTCACCAAACAGCACCACCCCGACGTTATCCGCCTCAAGGTTTAGTGCAACGCCCTTAATGCCGCTGGCAAATTCAATCATTTCCCCGGCGCGGACGTTATCAAGTCCATGCACGCGGGCGATACCATCCCCAACGGAAATAACACTGCCGACTTCGGCAACATCGGTTGCGGCTTTAAAATTCTTGATGTGATGCTCAAGAATCGAGGTGATTTCAGCGGTAGCGAGGGACATAGCAGCTCTCTTTTAAAACAAACAATCAGGTAGTGTTAAACAACTTCTAGGGCGGTGCGCAAGTGGCGCAATTTTGTCGCCGCCGACGCATCAAAAAAACGATTACCAACGCGCAGTGTAATGCCATCGAGCAAACGCGGCTCAAGCTGGGTTTTCAGGCGAACAGAACGCTTTGTCGCCTCCGTAAGCGCCTTTTCCAACGCGCTCGTTTGCTCAACAGAAAGCGGCAACGGCGATGAAACAATCGCATCCAAAATACCCGATTCCGCATCCGCGAGCGCATCAAGGCGGCGCAGAATGAGGGGCAGCAAATGCAAACGTCTATTGCGCTCTAACAACGATGAAAAATTGAGCAAGAGCGCTGGGGCATTTATCTTTGTAAGTAGCGCGGCAATAGCCTCGCCTTTTTGGCTGGACGCAACGGTTTGGCTGGTCAGCGCGCTGCGAAGCGCCGGGACACTATTTACTGCCGCAAGCAGCGCCCGCACCGCCGAAATAACGGCAGTTAACTCGCCCGCATCTTTTGCAACCCGCAGCAACACGCGGGCATATCTATCAGCAGTTTTTCCAGCAGCATTCTTAAGAGGCACGCCTCAATTCCTTTTTTAGTAGCAGTTTGGTAGCAAGCACCGCACACGGATGCAACTCTTCTGTGCGGGGATTCTTTCTAGGCGGCTTTACGTCCCATGGCGAGAAATTTTTCGCCCCGTTGATACCGCCGTTCCGCAGGGTTATGTTTCAGTGTTAAACCAAGCTGTTCGTTAAGCGCGAGACGCAAACTGTGCAGCGCCGCATCGGGATGTCGGTGTGCGCCGCCCAGCGGTTCTGGTACAATGGCGTCAATAACGCCAAGGCGCAGCAAATCCTGCGCGGTGATTTTGAGGGCTTCTGCTGCCTCCGCCGCATGATCGGCAGAGCGCCACAAAATAGAGGCGCAGCCTTCGGGGGAAATCACGGAATAGACCGCGTGTTCAAACATCAGCACTCTGTCTGCCGCCGCCAGCGCAATCGCACCGCCGGAGCCGCCTTCGCCGATAACGGTTGCGAGAACCGGCACGGTTAAGCCCAAAGACACATCAATACACCGCGCTATCGCCTCTGCCTGGCCGCGTTCTTCCGCGCCCACACCGGGATAGGCGCCGGGGGTGTCGATAAACGTCAACACCGGCAAACCATATTGTTCGGCCAGCTTCATCATCCGCTGCGCCTTGCGGTACCCTTCAGGTTTGGCCATACCAAAATTATGCTTCAACCTTGATTGCAAATCAGCGCCGCGCTCCTGGCCAATAACCATGACGGTATAGCCCTCAAACGTCGCAAGGCCGCCAATAATCGCCGCGTCTTCGCCAAAACAGCGATCGCCCGCGAGGGTGACAAGGTCAGGGAACAGCGTGCTCAGCACCTTACCAAAACGTGGCCGCGCCGGATGCCGTGCCACCTGCACTTTTTGCCACGGGGTGAGCTTGCCGTAAGTTTGCTTGAGCAGCTTTTCGGCCTTTTCTTCTAAGCGTTTCAGCTCATCCCGCAAATCAAGCTGGGGGTCGTCCATCCGCTTTAGCTCAGCAATTTTGCCTTCCAGCTCTAGAATCGGTTGTTCAAAGTCGAGATAATTGTTCATGCGGCTAAGGCTTAGCACCCCTACGACGCAGCGGCAAGTGCGGTGCGGCACCGGCCTTTAAGATCCTATTAATCCCTATGAAATAGAAGGATTTGATGACGGAAAAATCCGATAAACTTAGCCAAAATAAAACCACTGTATATATGCGGCTGGCTAAGCTGTGCGCTACAACTGAACCGAACCTAGATGACGCACGCCTGCTGCCGCTGCCGGATGAGACACTAGCCTATTATATTAAAAAGATTATTGACAAACCCGAAGAGGTAGAAGTCAGCTGGGCAAAATACGCGGAAAAATACCATATCATCACGCAGTGGTATGATGCCCGGCCACGCCTTTCTATCGTTTCCGGCGCTCCGGGAACCGGCAAAGGTAGAGTTTTAGCGGTAATGGCCGCCTCGCTTCAGGCCGAGGGCTATACTGTTTACTACTTTGGTAAAACCGCGGCTGCGCAAGCGGCACTAGAAAGATCACTAAAGGGTATTGAGGCAACGCGTCTCGTTTCCCCAGAAAACCTCGATAGGGCAGAGCTCGCAATTTTAGTCGTTGATGAATACACCCAGTGTGAGCCGCAGCATTTGGCCAATATAGCCACCGCCTTAGAACAAAATCCCC
>JAJTHO010000052.1 GCA_021297975.1 Alphaproteobacteria bacterium | reverse complement strand
CCACATGCAGCCAAGCGGCGCCGGCTTTGGCGAACTGTTCGGCCTGGTTTGCGGGGCTGGAATTATAGACCGTCACGGCGTTGTAATCGCCTTTGGTAAGGCGGACGCATTGGCCGCCTAGTAAATCAACCGCGGGGAAAAGGATGATGTTCGCCAGCTCAAAAAAGGTTTCAAAAAGGTTATGCCCGCAGTGCTGCTTTTTTCCGGGTGGGCTTGAATCCCGGCGATGTTGTTATGACTAATGATGGCCGGAAAGCGGCGGCTGTAGACGCAATCGGCAAGGCTTATTGCATCCCCCTCTAGGGCGAAACTATGGACAAAATAGAGGTGGGTTTGCTCATTAAATCCGGCGGTGAGCGGATGGGGCTTTACCCTATGCAGCGTGTTCCAGCCCATGTGCGGAATCTTGAAGCGCCCAGCTTCATCGGGAAGCGCGGTTACAGCGCCGGGAATCCAGCCAAAACCTTGGTGTTCGCCATGTTCCAAGCCCTTTTCCGCGAGCAGTTGCATCCCGACGCAGACGCCAAGAAACGGCTTGCGCTGTATCTGTACCGCCTCAGCAAGCGCATCAAACAAGCCCGGAACGCCGCGCACTCCGGCGGCGCAATCGGCAAACGCGCCAACACCGGGAAGCAGAATATGCGTGGCGCGGCTTAAGGCAGTAGGCTCTGCGCTAACGGTGACGGTTGCATCGGGGCGCACAGCCTCCAGCGCCTTTGCCGCCGAGCGCAAATTACCCGCCCCGTAATCAATCACCACAACGTGTGTTTGCGCCATAGCTAGAGCGATCCGCCCAGCACACCCTTGGTGGAGGGCACAACCCCGGCTTGACGCGGGTCGAGCGCCAGCGCGGTTTTAAGGGCTTTCGCCAAGCCTTTAAAACAGGATTCCACAATGTGGTGGGTGTTGCTGCCGTAAAGATTTTCCATGTGGAGCGTCAGCCCGGCGGCTTGGCCGAAGGCTTGAAACCATTCTTTGAACAGTTCGGTATCCATATCGCCCAATTTCGGCGCAGGCATGTTGACCTTCCAAATCAGATAGGGACGATTTGAGGCATCCAGCGCAACGCGGGTGAGCGTCTCGTCCATCGGGATATAGGCATGGCCGTAGCGCACAATCCCGGCGCGGTCGCCAAGAGCCTTACTGACCGCAGTGCCGATTGCCCAGCCGCTGTCTTCGGTTAAATGATGAAAATCAATGTGGGTATCGCCTTTGGCCGTGATGTCGAGGTCTATCAGGCTGTGCTTGCTGAGCTGATCCAGCATGTGATCAAGAAAACCGATGGTGGTGCTGATGCGGCGCTGGCCAGTGCCATCGAGATTAACGCGCACGTCGATGCTGGTTTCATGGGTTTTGCGGGTGAGGGTGGCGATACGAGGAGTCATACCCGATTGTAAGTCGTTCGCTTTGCCGCGGCAAGATGTACTTTTTAGGTGTTTTAAATCTTGTTTTATTCGCCTTGTGGGGAGAGGGTGCTTTCGTTACACAGCTTAACCATATGGCACAGACTCAAAAACTAGCTTGGTATTATAACCGCCTTAAGGCCATGAGCATCACGGAAATCCGCCACCGCGTGGTTGAGCGCCTGAAGAAAAACAGCGGCGCTGTGCCGGATTTTATTAGCGAATTGCACCCGCCCTATGTGTTGCCACGTTTAAAGGGTTTGAGCGAGCGGTGGCGCGAGGCGGCAAAACAGCCCGCGCTGCTGGATGAATGGCGCGAGCTTGCTAAAAAAGTACAAGAAAACCAGTTTCATTTTTTGGGTGTGTCGTGGCCTAAAGTTGTTGGGCAGCCCGACTGGCACCGCGATCCGGTAAGCTGCGCCTTATGGCCAAACAGGCCGTACACTTTTGATATTAATTATCGTCATAACCATGGCATGGGCGATATTAAATATGTGTGGGAGTTGAACCGGCTGCAGTATTTACAGCCAATCGCGGCGCTGGCGGCAGCCGAAAAAGACGGTGATTTGGCGCAGTTTTGTATCCAGCAACTGCTCGATTGGATTGAGCACAACCCGCCGTGGCGCGGGGTGAACTGGAACAGCGGTATTGAGCTGTCGCTCCGGGTTATCAGTATCCTGACGCTCACAACACTCTTGGATGCGGCGTTTACAGACGAACAGAAGCAGCCGGTGTTACGGACGCTGTACCAGCACGGCTATTGGCTGGCGCGGTTTCCCTCAAAATTTTCTTCCGCCAATAACCACCGGGTTGCCGAAGGGGCGGCGCTGTATCTTTTGGGGGTGAGCTTGACCCCGTCGCCGCGGGTATTAGGCTGGCTGGAAGAAGGCTTCCATATTTTAGAGGAAGAGGCACAGCTGCAAATCCACGCTGATGGTATTGGCGCGGAGCAATCGCCCACGTACACCGCATTTAGCCTGGAATTTTTCCTCCTGGCCGGGGCGGTGAGCCGAGAGCAGGAGCGGCAGTTCAGCCCGGCCTACTGGGCGCGGCTGGAGGCCTGCGGCGCTGCGCTGCGGGCTTTTCTTGATAAGGAAGGCAACTTTCCCCGTATTGGTGATGATGATGAAGGGCGCGTGGTGTTTTCCGGCTTTAAGGAGCCGGATTACATGCAAAACGTGCTCACCATGCTGGCGGCGGCACTGCAAAAACCAGAATTATTGCCCCCAAAAGCGCGCAGCAGCCTACGCACGCTTGTTTTTGGCGCATTACCTGCCGCTGCGCCATCAGAACCGATATCCATGCGCCACAGCTTTACCAATGGCGGCTACACCGTGTGCCGTGATACGCTCGACAATGACCGCGAGCGGCTCTTTGTTATCGACCACGCACCGCTGGGGTATCTTAGTATGGCGGCGCACGGTCATGCCGATGCCGGGGCAATCTGGTTGCATCTGGACGGCCAGCCGATTCTGGTGGATGCGGGGACATACCTCTATCACGCAGGCGGCGTGTGGCGCGATCATTTTCGCGGCACAGCGGCGCACAACACCGTGTCGGTGGGGGACAGTGACAGCAGCACGATTGTGGGCGCGTTTAACTGGAGCCAGAAGGCCAAGGCGCGGCTCACTAGCGCGGCGCTGGAATCCAACGATTGGAATCTTGCCGTTGAGCACGACGGCTATAAAAAACGCTATGGCGTTGTGCATCGCCGCACGGTTGCCGCACGCGGCGCGGCTTTAGAACTGACTGATAGCCTCGACGGTAAAGCAGAGGCTTCGTTGCCGGTAGCACTGCATTTTTTATTGCATCCAGATGTGACTGCCCGCATCGACAACGGCGCGGTGGTGGTGGAAAAGGCTGGCCTAGCATTGCTGCGGCTTGATGCTCCTGGTGGTTTAACGCTAGAGCTGTGCCGGGGTAGTGAGACGCCGAAACGGGGCTGGTATTCGCCGTGTTTTGGCGTTAAACAACCGGCAACGCTGGTGCGGTGTTCGGGGCTGGTGGCTGCGGGACAGGCACTTAAAACAACGATAACGTGTTATTAACAGGGATTATATGCGGATTAGTATTTTTGGGCTTGGTTATGTGGGCAGTGTGGCGGCGGCGTGTCTGGCAGAAGATGGCCACACGGTTGTTGGTGTGGATTTAGAAGCGGCGAAGATTGAGGCGATTAACGCCGGGCGCTCACCGATTATTGAAAAAGACCTCGATACCCTGATTGAGAAAAACGTCAAAGCTGGGCGTTTATCGGCAACGAACGATGCCCGCAGCGCGGTGATGAATTCTGATATCAGCTTTATTTGCGTCGCAACCCCCAGCCAAGCAAACGGCAACCTTGGCACTGCCTTTCTGCACCGTATTGCCGAGCAAATTGGCGGTTATATTCGCGAAAAAAAGGAAAAGCATATTGTTGTGCTGCGCTCAACGGTGTTGCCGGGAACGCTGCGCGGCCTGATTATCCCGATTTTAGAAGAGCATTCGGGCAAAAAAGCCGGGGTGGATTTTGGGGTGTGTAATAACCCGGAATTTCTGCGCGAGAGCACGGCAGTGTATGACTATTACAACCCGCCCAAAACCGTGTTGGGCAGTGTGGATGAGGCCTCGGCAAAAACAGTGGCGTCCTTGTATGAAAAACTGCCCGGTGAGCTGATTATCACCAGTGTGGAAACAGCGGAACTGGTGAAATACGCCGATAACGCCTGGCACGCGGTGAAAGTAACCTTTGCCAATGAAATCGGCGCGTTTGCGAAAGCCTGCGGCGTGGATTCGCACCGGGTGATGGATATTTTCTGTAAAGACACAAAACTCAATCTCTCGCCGTATTATTTAAAGCCGGGCTATGCGTTTGGCGGCTCATGCCTACCCAAAGACGTGCGGGCGCTGAACTATGCGGCGAAAAGCCGGGATGTTGAAGTGCCGCTGCTGGCGTCCTTATTGCCTAGCAACACCATCCACACCCAGCGCGGTGTGGATATGGTCTTGCAGACGGGTAAAACCAAGGTGGGTATCCTTGGCTTTTCCTTTAAAGCAGGCACCGATGATTTGCGGGAAAGCCCGCTGGTGACGCTGATTGAGGCGCTGTTGGGTAAGGGCATAGACTTAAAGCTGTTTGATAAAAACGTCAAGCTCGCGAGCCTTGTTGGCGCGAACAAAAACTATATCGTTAACCGCATTCCGCATATTTCGCGCTTGATGCTGGAATCGGTGGATGCAGTACTGGCGCATGCGGATGTCATTGTTATCGGTAACGGCGATGCGGCGTTCCGTGATGTGCCGAAACGGGCGCGCCCGGATCAGACGGTGATTGACCTCGTGCGGGTGGGCGATGCGGCCAGCAGCGGCAACTATCAAGGGATTTGCTGGTGATTTATGACAGCTAAAAAAATTCTGATTATCGTTGAAAACCTGCCGGTTCCGTTTGATCGGCGCGTTTGGCAGGAGGCCACCACCCTGAAGGCCAACGGCTATGAGGTCAGTATTATCTGCCCCACGGGTAAGAACTACACCGCTCGTCATGAGGTATTGGACGGGATTAACATTTACCGTCACCCCCTGCCGCTGGAGGCGAACGGGGCGCTTGGCTATGCCTTGGAATACGGCAGTGCGCTGTTTTGGGAATTATTGCTCGCGGTTCGGGTGTACCGCCGTCATGGTTTTGATGCAATTCATGCCTGCAACCCGCCGGATACGATTTTTCTGGTGGCGGGTATTTTTAAATACCTGTTCGGTAAGAAATTCCTGTTTGATCATCATGATATCAACCCGGAACTGTATGAGGCCAAATTTGGCCGCCGGGATTTCTTTTACAAGCTTATCTGCTGGTTGGAGCGGATGACCTTTAAAGTGGCCGATGTGTCGATTGCCACCAACGAAAGCTATAAGCGGATTGCTATTGAGCGCGGCGGGAAAGACCCGGCGGATGTGTTTGTTGTGCGATCGGGCCCCAGTTTAGAGCGCCTCAAGCTGTTGCCCCCGGATGAGAGCCTGAAAAAAGGCAAGAAGTACCTCGTGGGTTATGTCGGCGTGATGGGCAAGCAAGAGGGTATAGAATACCTGTTGAAAGCCGCAGCACATCTTAAAAAACAAGGCCGCAATGATATTCATTATGGTCTTATTGGCGGTGGGCCCGAATTGGAGCTGCTGAAGCAACAGGCGGCGCAATACGGCCTTGATGACAGCGACGTTACGTTTACCGGGCGTGTGCCCGATGCGGCGCTGCTGGCCATGCTGAACACGGCGGATGTGTGCGTGAACCCGGATGAGGCAAACGCCATGAACGACAAATCCACCATGAATAAAATCATGGAATACATGGCATTGGGTAAACCAATTGTGCAGTTTGACCTGACCGAAGGCCGCTTTTCTGCTGGGGAAGCCTCGCTCTATGCGGCGGCGAACGATGCCGAGGATATGGCCGCGAAGATTGTGTGGTTGCTTGATAACCCGGATGCCTGTGCCAAAATGGGCGCGTATGGCCGGGCGCGGGTTGAGAATGATTTAGAGTGGCGGCATGAGGTGCCTAAATTATTGGCTGCTTACGGTCGGCTTTTTGCTTAATTGGCGCTGTTGCAACGCAAAAAAACGGGGCATTAAATGCCCCGTTTTCATTTGTTACAGTGAACAATGCTATTAGTTCGACGCCGTGCTGGTCGAGGTGCTTGTTGCTGTAGCAGTTGTGTTGTTGTTGTTGTTGTTGTCGCTTGCAGCAGCAACAGCAGCGCCAACGGCAGCAGCAGCGGCCACACCAGCGGCAACAGCACCAAGGCCTACGCCGCCAACAGCAGCGCCTGCGCCTGCAGTTGCGCCAGCAGCAGTACCTGCACCAGCAGCGCCAGTACCTGCACCACCCGTACCTGCTGCACCTGTTCCAGCGGAGCCCTTACCGGTTGTGCCGCCTGCTGCACCAGCTTGTGCGTGTGCAGATACCACTGGCACAGCGGCCAGGGCGAGCATCAGGGAAAGAACGCTAATTTTTTGAACGAAACGAATCATGGAGAACTCCTAGTTTATTGTTGTATCGCGATGCTGATAAGAAGCCATAGAATATGGCGCGCGTCAAGAAGTTGGCTTATCGCAAAGAATGCTGCTATTGCTAGCGCTTCAATGCTTTATTGTGGGGCGAATGGCGCGGGTGTTGTAGAAAGGCAACGATTATAGGGTGGTAAAAACAGCTTATAAACTATATTGCAGTGCACAAATCAAGTGTGCTAAAGGCCACATCATGAAGTGCAATTATATAGTAAGTTGTTATATAGAACTGTGGATGCATAGAACTTTAAGAGCTATAATTTAAAATGGTGGAATTGTTTTTTTATGCCGTATTCGTTGCCGCGCACCGCAAAAATTGATTCTGCGAACCAAAATACCTTTGTCTTTAAAACGGCTGCGAACACGGTTGCCCTGTCATCTCAAACAACATTAAGCCCGCGCGTCGCCACTATTGCAAAGTATATCAGTTTGGTTCTGGATGTAGTTGTATATACGATTTTTCTTGTTCTGGCGACGAGCAATGATGGCTTTAGCGTTTATGCTGCTTTATCTATCGGGCTATTGCATGCTATGGTGTTGTCGGCATGTGGTATGTATCGTCTGGGTGTAACAGCGCCATTACCAAAGTTAGTGCCGCCGTTATTAACAGGTGCAGTAGTAGTTTTATTCCCATTTGTATTGTTGCAAATTTTTGGCTATTTGAACCACTCATTGTTGCAAATATTTCTTTTTGCAGGTATAGTTGCCGCTACATTGCTTACATGCCGCATATTGGTTTTCGCTCTTGTGAAAAGCATCTTTCCAAAAAATGCTGTGCAACAGCAGATGCTGCTCATCGGCGATAATCATGACTTAAGTAATTTCTTGCAAAAACTCTCGCCGACAAGGCCTCTACCCTTTCACATCGCCGGTTACTATACCATACATAACGAGCAGCGCACGGATTTAGCCGGCTTAAGCCGCTTGGGAAGCTTAGCTGAGGAAGAATTTGTCCGTGTCGATGCCGCGATCACCCGCGTTTTGCTGGTGGCTCGTCAGGCCGACAGTAAGATACTCAACATGGTAATGCGTAAAATCAGTGCCTTGTCGGCACAAGTTGATTTGTGCCTACTACCGCTTTTGGATGTTTCAGAGCAGCGCGAAAAAAACAAACCATTTGTGGAATCCCTGAGGCTGGTGACGCTTAAGGCCGCCGTGTTGCATGACAGAGGATATTGGTTGAAGCGGTGTTTCGATGTTGTTGCCAGTGCTGGATTGATTTTGTTGTTGTCGCCTGTGCTCGCTGCGTGCGCGGTGATGGTGCGCAGGTCTAGCCCTGGGGCAGTGCTGTTTAGGCAGCCGCGCTGGGGTGAAGATGGCAAGATTTTTCATATTTTGAAATTCCGCAGCATGTATGCAGATGTATGCGATAATGGAACTGGTACTGTGGTGCAGGCACGGCGCGGCGATAACCGCATCACTCCGGTTGGGGCTTTTTTACGCAAAACCAGTTTGGATGAATTGCCGCAGCTTTTTAACATATTTAAAGGTGATATGTCGTTGATTGGCCCCCGGCCACACGCTGTGGCGCACAATGAACAGTATGCGCGTATTTTACCCGCGTATCTGGCGCGGCATCAGATTAAGCCGGGGCTTACCGGATTGGCGCAAGTTAATGGTTACCGCGGCGAAACGCCATCGCTGGAATTAATGTCTAAACGGGTTGATTATGACAATGAATACATCCGCACGTGGTCAGTATGGCTGGATTTCAAAATTCTCTTTCGCACCGTGGGCTTGGTATTAGCGCGAACCAACGCGCATTAACGGCGTCATCAGGATAATATTTCTTTAACGCCGCCGGATTCTTCAGCTATATTCGCATGATGACAACACAGCCCTTACGATTAGGAATTGCCGGTGCGGGAACCGTGGGCGCATCGGTGCTACGCCTTTTGGCAGCGCAACATGATTTGCTGCAACAGCGCGCCGGACGAGCCTTTACGATCCAGGCGGTATCAAGCCGCAGCCCGGAAAAATTTAACGATTTAGCCCTCGGCAGTGCAAGGATAGAGCCGGATGTTTTCGCGCTTGCCGTTGCCCCCGACATTGATTGCGTGGTGGAGCTTATCGGCGGCAGCGAGGGTGCGGCCAAAACGCTGGTGGAAACAGCGCTGCGCGGCGGCAAGCACGTTGTGACCGCGAATAAGGCTTTGCTGGCGCAGCATGGTTACGCGTTGGCACTGTTGGCCGAAAAGAACGGCGTAACCTTAGCGTTTGAAGCGGCGGTTGCGGGCGGTGTGCCGATTATTAAAGCGCTGCGTGAAGGGGCTGCGGCCAACGCCATCACGCGGGTGTTTGGCATCCTCAACGGTACCTGTAATTACATTCTTACACAGCTAGCGCAAACGGGGCGTCCCTTTGCAGCGGTGCTGAGCGATGCGCAGCGGCTTGGTTATGCCGAGGCGGATCCGTCGTTTGATATTGATGGGGTGGATGCGGGGCATAAACTGGCGATTTTGGCCAGCTTGGCCTTTGGCACGCGCATTGATTTTTCGCGGGTCAGTATCAGCGGTATTCGCGCGCTATCGGATATTGATAGCGCCTATGCGGCCGAGCTGGGCTATGCGATTAAGCTATTGGGCTATGCTGAGCCGGGTGTGCAGCGGGTGAGTCCGTTTTTTGTGCCGCTGACGGCGGCGATTGCCCATGTGAATGATGTGTTTAATGCCGTTGTCTTTGAGGGCGATTACGTTGGCCAAGTGATGATTCAAGGACGCGGTGCGGGCGGGAATCCAACCGCATCAGCGGTGGTGGCGGATTTGGTGGATATTGCGGCAAACCGCTCCTCGTCGCCCTTTGGGATGCCAGCTGCGCAGCTTCAATCTTTACCCGTCGAGAGCAGTGACACCGCGCTCCATGAATACTATGTGCGTTTCATGGTGAACGATCGTCCGGGGGTTGTTTCGGCAGTGGCCGGGGCGCTGGCGGAGCAGGGGATTTCTATCAAAACGTTGCAGCAGCGGGCGGCGGCGGGTGCGTCCGTAGTCCCGCTTTTGCTAACAACCTACGCGGCAGAGGCGGCAGCGCTTCTGCGGGCGGTTAAAACGGTTGAGACGCAGGGGTTACTGGCAGAAGCAGCGGTGGTGTTGCCGCTCTTGGTTGTTTAAGATTTTTTCTGCAACTGACTTCTATCCAGCTCGCCTTCCATGGCAGCCCGCGTTACTGCGCCGGTAATATCACCCCAGATGTTCAGGACGGTGCGCCCTCTATCCAGAATCGCATCAATTGGCTGCAGCGCAAAAATTGCGGCTGCCGGAACGCCCACCATCGGCAGAATCGTCGTTAAAAACACCAGCGAGCCGGAGGGAATCCCCGCTGCGCCAATCGCAAACACGGTGCAGGCAAAGACCAGCTGTATCATGGTTGCGATATCCAGATGATACCCCAGCCACGCATAGGAAAACACAAACGCTATAATACCCATGTAAATAGCGGTGCCGTCCATGTTAATCGAGGAGCCAAGGGCAATCTGATAATCCACAAACCGCCGCCCAACGCCCATTTTTTCGACCTCATCCATCGCGGAGGGCAGGCAGGCTTTGGACGAGGACGTGGAAAACGCCATAATCAGCGTGCGGCGGCTGCGGATGAAAATTTGCCACACGCTTACGTTCGCGAGTGCCCGCGTTACAAACATTAAAAACACCGCCTGGCAGGCCAGCGCGCCAAACACGAGCAGGATAATATCGCCGTAAGCCGTAATCACGCCAAAGCCGTATTTCAGAACAACGCCGCCCAGCGAGCCCATAATTGCCCAAGGCGATAAAACGGCCACAAGGAGGTATAACACCTGAATCGCAACCGGCCTCATCCATTCAAAAAATAGAACGAAACTATCCGCCGATATTAAGATGCGCCCAACGTCACAGCGCTGTTTTTCATCAAAAGAGATAGTGTCAGCTTTCCGGCCATCGTATTTCTTTTCTAATTTTTCCGTGTATTCCCGGTATTTGCTGTCTGTGACAAAGGCAAACAGCACCGCCATAAACACCGCCCAGAGAATGGTGCTGTGGCTGAGTTTATCAAAGGTGGATTCGCTGCTGGTGGGGAGTGCGTTGCTGCTAATATTGCCTTCAATAAGTAAGCGGATGCCGTCTGTATCAATACTACTTGATGCGACATAGCCAATCGGGAAGGCAATTGCCACCGCCGCAGAACACATGACAAGATAAAAGATAACCGAATGAAAAAACGATTTGCGGCTGCCGCTGCGCAGGCTTTTTAAGATACCGGTATAGAGCGCGGAGAAGGCAATCACAGGAGCCAGAACTTTTACCACAAGGGTGAACAGCTCTTTCGGAATCTGCATGGTATCAATAAACGGGCGTATCGTTTCGCCAAGCACTACAGGCAGGGAAATAGCCAGAAAAAATGCTATGCAGATATGCCACAACAGATAGGCGGGGGATAAAAACCTTAAAAACGCAAATTTTTTCATGGCGGCTTTGTCCTAGTAATTGAGTACTATTATTTCACAATCTGTTAGCTGTCAGTATTTTTCGTCCACATGCGTCTCGCATGCCGCGAGCCACGCCCGCAGCGGTTCCCACACCCGTGCCGCGCTGTGCCGCCCGGCCACCATACCGATATGCCCGGTGAGAGGCTGGAGCACGGTGCTGTTTGGCGTTTCAAAAGCTAATGCGGCGGCGGGGGGAACAATCCGGTCACGTTCCGGTGCGATAATCAGGGTGGGCTGCACTATACGCGCCGGGCTGATAGGGGTTTGAGCGACCTGCCAATGCTGTTCGGAAGGCGTATTGCGAAGATACCAGCTAAACAACGCCTCACGCAGCACCCGGTTTACCAGCGGCACACCATCGGCCAGCCAATGCTCGATGCGCTGAAATTGTTTATCGGCTTCATCATCCGCTTGTCCGGCAAAGGCGATGTATTTTTGCACAACGCCGAAGGGGTCAAGGGTCAGGACGAGAGACTGAAGCAGCTCGGCGGGAACCTGTCCGGGTGTATCGAGCATTTTCGTGCCCATCGGCTCTAACGCCTGAAGATAAACGCGCAGACCAGCGGGCGCAGCCGCGCTGAAATCCCAAGGGGTTGCCATCAGGATAAGACCGGATACCGCATCCCCGGCCAGTTGCGCCCCGGCGGCGGCCAGCAACCCGCCCATGCAATAGCCCAGCAGCACCGGCGGCGTGCCGGTCGGCAGTTCGGCGAGTGCGGGGAGTAGCCGCTCGGTGACATAATCGCCGCTGTTAAACCCGGCCTCTGCCGTGCCGGGTTTGCCCCAATCAAGCAAATACACCGGGGTTCCGTGCGCGGTTAAATAGCGAATCAGGCTGGTTTCAGGCGAGAGGTCAAAAATTCGGGCGGTGTTAATCAGCGACGGCACCAGCAGCAGCGGCGCTGCGCCGGGCGCGGCGTTTGCCGATGCGTAAAAAAGCAACCGCGCACTGCCGCGTTGCCAGATAATGCTATGCGGGGCGGGCTGTTCGCGCAGCGCGGGCAGGCGGGCAAGCTTGGCGATGCCGCGCTGAAAGGCGCTGAAACGTTCAGATGTAAAGCTGTTAATGTCCGCGGCGCTGAGGGTTTTCCAAGGCGGCGAGGCGCTGTTCAAGGACGCTGAGGCGCTGCTCCACTGCGGCCAAGCGCTGGAGAGCGACAGGGTCGAAAGAGCCGCCAGCGACTGGTACAGCGGGAGGGGATGAGGCGCCATGGTTTGGGGCAGTGTACGCCTGTGCGCCGGCGGCTGCAAGCTGTTGCCAGAGTTGCAGCATCGGGGCGAACTGCGCGGCCATCGCCGGGTCATGCAGGGTTCGGGTCAGCTGCTCGTTCCATGCTTTCTGGATGCTTAGGAGCGCATCATTGGGCGGCAGGGAATCAGGCATCGCGGCGTTCCCGCATTTTCAGATAGCTTAGCAGCGGAAACAGCCCCGCGCACAGCGCAATGGTAAATCCGTAAATACCCTCTTTATACCCTTGCCGTTTGACATAGCATTTATAAAAGCGGCTGAAAAAGCGCCGCACGTTGCCGATCAGCGTGCCGCTTTGGCCGCTATCCACCATGTCCTGCGCCTTGAGATCCGTATAGCGGTTGAGGCGGTGGAAGGTGTCGGTGAGGTTATCATCCACTTGGTGTTTAATGGGGTGCGTCAGGCGGTGGCCTTTTTTTCCCTTTAGCGTTAGCGCCGGGTGCACCCGCTGCATCCCCCAGCGTTTGGCATCGCGGCGAAACAGCGCGAGATCAGAGGCGGTGCCAAAGGACGCGCCCCAACCATGCCGCACGAGCCGGTTGCCGATATAGTTATCTATGGGCACGAGGTAATAGTCGGCGCTTGGCGCGGCAATCACGGTGCGAATTTCCGCGGCAAGTTCGGGCGGCACCAGCTCATCGGCGTCAACCTCCAGTATCCAATCACTGGTGCAGGCCTCAATACCGGTGTTACGGCGTCCGCCTTCCAGCGGCCATGAGCCTTCGATGAGTTTCTCTGTGTACTGGGCGGCAATGGCTTTGCTGTCATCGGTGCACTTATCCAGCACCACCACCAGCTCGTCCGCAAAGCTTAACCGGTCTAGGCACGCAGCCAAGCGGGCTTCTTCATTATGGGCAACGACGAGGACGGAAAGTTTAGTCATTATACATACTCATAAGAGACGTCATCCCGACCAAGACGGCATTAGCCGCCGCGTGGAGGGATCTTTTGCGCATAATGGGGAGATTCCTCGACGGCGCCCTACTGAGCCGCAGGGCTTGCTCGGAATGACGTTTCCTGAATAAAAATTTAGTTTCGTACTGCATCATGACTGCTCTCATAGAGTGCTTTTGCTGCTGCGACAACGCTTTCAAGCGTGAGGCTGCCCATCAGCGTGCCAGTTGGGTGGTGATTATAATCCGGGGCGCTGATAAGCTGTGCCATAGATTCCGGGGTGCGCACCAGCGCGGTGTGTTTACCCACCGGGGCAAAATCTATATGGTTGCTGGGCCCAAATAGCCCCAGCGTTGGCGCGCCGCTGGCTGCGGCCATGTGCATGAGCCCCGAATCGTTGCCGATAAAGAGCCGCGTGCGGCTGAACAGCGCAGCAAGGGCTAAAAGCGGCAGTGTGCCAACGCAATCGAGGACATCGGGCGTTAGCAAGGGCTGGGCGGCCTCCCGCTCGCTCGGTGCGCCGCAAATCGCGACGCGAAAGCCGGGGAAATGCGGGATG
>JAJTHO010000137.1 GCA_021297975.1 Alphaproteobacteria bacterium | reverse complement strand
CATCAGATGCTGTTTGCCCGCCCGTGAAGGTTTCAATGTTCAGCACGTTCAGCCCAAGACCCGCTGAGGTCATGGATGAGAAGTTAATTTGAATCAAATCGGTGGATTTCTCGCCAATCTGGAAATCCATGGTGGTTGCCGTGCCTTGATTCACATCAAAGCGCACCGATTGCGCAGTAGATGTACCAAAGTTGTTCGCTGCAACCGTTAAACCAGCAACTTTCGCGGCAGCGAGCGTTATTTCCACCCCGTTGCTGAAGCCAATTGTAAGGTTTGACGGTGCGCCTGGAAGACCGTATTGCGCTGGATCTTCAATGGTTTGGTTATATACGTTGCCTTTTGCATCCTGAATACGAATAGTCGCTTTATCGGTCGTTAAATCATAGGCCGATGTTACGGTGTAAGTGCCGTCCGCTGTTGCGCCGTTTGCGCGTACCACTGCGCTCAGCGCAGAAGCCGCACCGCCATTTATCAGCGCCCCAGCGTTGGCATCGGTGAGCGCCCCGGAAAGGAAGCTGGCCGGCGCCGCGGCTGCGTTATCAAGTTCAAACAAATCTTCAATATCGGTTTGCAGCGCCGTTGCACCAGCTATACCAGCCGCAATGTTGTTGGCCTGGTTGATGGTCATGGTAAAGCTGTTGTGGTCGTTCACCAGACTGCGCAGCACAATGGCCGAACCGTTAGCGTTGTTTGAGCCGACCGAGACTACCCCGCGGAAGGTCTGGCTGCCAATCACCACATCAATCTGCTGCTGGCCGCCGATATTGGTCACGTTAACATCGGTAACAGAGCCGGATATTTCACCCGCAAAAGTGCCGATAGATGCGTTGCTGAAGAAGTTTGTCGCCGTTGCGTCCAGACCCGTGACGCCCGCGGCGCGGTTTGTCGGCAAGGTGTTCGTTGAACCGACGGTTTTATTCCCGCCGTTGAGGAACGACACGCCGTTCCAGCGTGTTTGTGTGGAAATCTGGTCAACCTGGTTGACGAGCTGGCTGAATTCCTGCTGGGCATATTGCCGCTCTGTAATAGAGAGTGTGCCGTTCACCACTTGGGTGGAGAGCGTTTTCATCCGAATCAGGATGTCGTTAATTCTGTCCATCGAGCCGTTGGCGACCTGTAATAAGGACGCGCCTTGCCCGGCGTTGCGGCTCGATTGCTGCAAAGCGGCAATGTCTGCGCGCAGTTTGTTACCAATAGCAAGCGAGGAGGCATCATCAGACGCCTTCACAATGCGGTTGCCCGATGACATTTTGGCAATCGAGCTGCTGGCAGCACTGGAGCTGCTGTTGACATAACGTTGCGCGGTAAGCGCTGCGGTATTTGTTGTGGCCGATAACATGGCACGTTCCTTTCCTCACTGGCAACTTTGCCCGGTACTGGGCATTGTTGATGGTCGTTGCGAGGAGTGGTGCAAGGGCTGTGCCAAATGGCATCAGGCCGCCATTTTCCGCCAATTTTCGGTTACAGTGTTAAATTCCGCCAAGCGTTTTTCCACGAGTTCACTGCTGCAGAGCACGCTTGTGTCTCTATAATCAATGCCCCACGTGTTGTTTTTTTGCACGAATGGTACGGCGCTCAGCAGATTGTCCATCCCGCCCGCCAGTGCCTTAGCCAGCCGCATGGCGCTGCCCAGCAGCAGCGCATCCGCCTGCGCCTGCTTGTCCAGGATATGCAGCGCCGCCGCGCAGCGCCGTTTATCCACCTTGCCTGCATGGCGTATATACATACTAAGCGCGAGTTGGGCGCGCCCCGGATGGGTGATGGCGGTAAAAGGGGCATAGAGCAGCTTGGTGTAGGCAAGTTCTGCCCGGTGGTCAGGGTGTTCCTTGCGGGCGCTGTCGCTAACAATTGCGAGCAGCTGTGCCGGACGATTCAGCCGCAGCGGCGCGAGCGCCAGCACCGGCGCGAGCCAGGCAAGAAGTGCCGGGCTGTTGTCTTGAAACAGCCGGGCGGCGTTGGCATAGGCGTGCAGCTCATCCAGCAGCGGGTCTTGCACGCCCGGATGTTGCTGCAGGCCAAACAGATAGCCGTCGCGGATGCCGTTGCTGGAGAACACCACACTATCCGCGGTGAAATAGCGGCAAATTTCGGTTAGCAGGATAGTAGCCAGCGGCAAGGTTGCGGCGCGGCTTTTGGAAATACCGTGAAGGGCTGCCAGCTCTTTTTCGTCCGTACTGAGTATCCGTTCTGCGGTTTTCAGCAGCGCCTCTGCCGGGACGGTATAATAATGCACATGATCCAGCGGGTAGGTGTTAAATTGCTGATGAACATTGGCCAGCGCCCGCCAGCTCCCCCCCACAGCGTAAAACGCGGGCTGCGCGCTGCCAAAATAATGCGGCAGAGCGCGAAGATGATCGCGGATAGTATCGGCGGCTTTCAGCGGACTGGTGTTCTTACTGTTCAGGCTCAGCAGCGCGAGAACCCCCAGCGGCAGGCTGACACTTTGCCCTAAGCTGCCGCCGCTGACTTCGGTTAGTTCCAAGCTGGAGCCGCCCAAATCGCCGCAAATGCCGTGGGCATCGGGCGCAAAGGCGAGGACGCCCAGCCCGGAATAGCGGCCTTCTTCAAAGCCGCTGAGCACGGTGAGTTCTAAACCAATGGTTGCCCGCACCTCATCCACAAACGCCGCGCCGTCAGCGGCCTCCCGCACGGCGGCGGTGGCCAAGGCGACGGTGCGCTCCACCTGAAAGGCTTTCGCCAGCAGGGCGAATCTTTTTAGGGTTTGCAGCGCCTTTGCCCGCCCCTTGGGGTCTAAGAGGCCGGTAGTGACCAGGTTACGCCCCAGCGCGCAGCTGGCTTTTTCATTGAAAATCGCCTGCCACGTGCTGCCAACATGGCGGTAAATCACCAGCCGCACGGAATTGGAACCAACGTCCATGACGGCTATATCGCTGTGGGGTAACGGCATGGAGGAGTTGTAGCGGGGCTTGGGTTAAGCGCAAGTTAATAGAGGGGGATCAGGGGTGAGGGGTAAGGCATGAGCGGATTTTTCGCATGCCTCACCCCTGTCCCCTAACCCCTAGTGTGCCGCATCCACTTTCAATTGAAGCAGCACGCGCCCTAATTCCTTTGTACTGAGCCCCGGCGCGCCGCTACCCCCCGGATTCGCGCTGTTTTTTAACGCTTCCAACCGCACGCCCGCGGGATACACCGCGAAAAGCTCACTGGTATCCAGCATCCCGGCGTGTTGGCCGATTTGTTCGGCAGTGAACCCCTGCTTCTGTAAAGCTGCTGTCTGGCCATTATCCGTGTTGTAATACCCCGTAAGGGCAACAACACCCGGCAACGCCGCCGCGACGCGCTTCAGCGCCTCTTGGCTGCCGCCATGGTCGCCGATAAGCAGCACCGTTTTAAAGCCATGCAGCAAGTAGCTGCGGGCAATATCCTCCAGCAGCGCCGTGAAGGTCTCCTCACGCAGCGTGATCGTGCCCGGGTAGCGCATGTTGCCTTGGCTGGTATCAAACGCCCCT
>JAJTHO010000189.1 GCA_021297975.1 Alphaproteobacteria bacterium | reverse complement strand
TAACAGTTAATAACGCACTTGTCTCGACGGGCGTAGCAAGCAACGTGACTGCGTGGACATATAACACCGCGTCCAGCATAGCTATCCCTGGCACACTGGATGGTGCGAACATTTACTGTCGATGCTGCAAACGTATTATTGTTTAATGGTAACGGCAATCTTACTGTTGACATGAATTCTGTTCGTCCAACAACAACCTTCAGAGCTTGCGTAGGAGCTGGTAGTCTCAGCTGCACAACATCTAATAGTCTTGGTGGTGCAGTGACGATTAACAACGCACGTACAATTTCTAGCAGCGCCTTTTTGTATGGCAGTACAGGATTAACCGTAAATGGGGCTCTTACAGCTGGTACTCTCACTGTCTTCAACAACGCTGCTGGTGCTTCGACTCTCGCTATAAACAACGCACTGACCACAACATCAGGAAATATTTCTTTAACATCAAACGGAACGCTTACCATTGCAAACAATTTAACATCGGCCTCCCAAATTCTAATGACAGGAACCACCGCGATTAATATTCAAGGCACACACCAAGCCGCCAGTACCTTTACAGTCAGCAACAACGCAACGCTAACTGGAAACACGGTCTTGCGCACAACAGGGTCAACAAGCCTACTCAGCTTCCAAAGCATTACAGGCGGGGCATATGATTTATCGCTTTTCTCAACGAATGGCAGCATCACCCATAGCGCAGGCACAATAACCGCCGATGATGTGATTATCAATGCGGCTACAAATGCTACGTTGCGCACTATCAATGGCACAACAGTTAACGGCGTTGCCCGCACGGGCAACATAACTCTAAATGGTGTGATAACAGCAAGTGGCAGCGGCACACCTCTTGTTTTGTATGTTCGCAACGCAAACTTTGTGAATAGTGCAGGCGCCTCTGCGTTAACTACACCATCCGGCCGTTTCCTTGTCTATCTCCGCACAGCAGGAACCCACACTATTGGCGGCCTAACGCCATACACACAGGTAAACGGTATCGTTTATGGCGATAATATCAGTGCCTATCCAACAGGAAATTACATTTTCTACAATACAGGAGCTGCGCCGACACTAGCGTTAACCGTAACCCCCACCGCTCAAACAATCACCTATGGTGATAGCATCTCGCAAGCGGCCTTCACACTTAGTGGTTTATTATTTGGGGATAGTTTTACAGGTGCACCAGTGCTTGCAACGTCCCCCGGAACACCTGGTGCGGGATTCTATGCAGCAGGGCTTACAGCCTCTGCAGGAACATTGGTTGCAAGTGGTTACACGATTACCTATGCAACGGGCGCACTAACCGTCAATGCTCGCGCCATCACCGCCACCGCCAACACACTCAGCCACATCTATGGCAACAGCGTTGCGACGCCAACGGGCTATACCATCACAACAGGCTCGGTCATCGGCGCGGATAACCTTGGTGCTGCAACCTATGACCTCTCCAGCGTCAGCAGTGCCAGCAACGTGGGCGCATACGCCTATACCATGAGCGGCCTCACCAACAGCAACTACACCATCACTTTTGCGAACGGCGCCTATAACGTAACCTCTCGCGCTATAACAGTAACCGCTAACGCCGGTCTAACTAAACAGTATGGCAACAGTGACCCTACCTTAGCCTACACCATCACCAGCGGCAGTCTTTACAGCTCAGACGCCTTCACAGGCTCTCTTAACCGCACCGTGGGTGAGAACGTTGGCACTTATGCGCTTAACAACGGCAACCTCGCGCTAAACAGTAACTATACTCTGACTATCGATACGGCAGGACGAAGTCTCGCCATCACACCGCGTCCCATCACTGTAAGACCCAACGCATTATCACAAGTTTACGGCAGTAACCTAACTGCACCAACAGGGTATAGTCTGACGGCTGGCTCTATCATCGGCGGGGATTCTCTAGACAGTCCGGTTTACAGCTTCGCAGGCATCAGCCCCGCATCCGATGTCGGCAGCTATACATACAGCGCGAGTGGTCTAAGAAATGCAAACTATTCCATTAGCTATGCACTTGGTAATTATGCCATAACCCCCAAATCAATTACGATTACCGGAGTCACTGCTGCGAATAAAACATTCGATGGCACCGCGGTTGCCGATCTCTCCGGCGGCGCACTAAGCGGCATTGAGGCCGTTGATACACTGGTAAGCTTTATTCCAGGCTCAGGGGTCCTTACGGATGCACTTGTTGGAACAGGGAAAGCAGTTTCTGTATCTGGCTACAGCTTAACTGGACTAAAAAGCTCTAATTACATCCTGACACAGCCTTCGGGTCTCTTTGCCAGTATTCTGAGTATTATTGCTTCCCCGCCATCTGTAATCGCCAAATCACCAAATTTTTCTATGCCTTCCACTGTTAGGATTCAAATGCAGTATGATAATAGTGTTCCCTCGGAAACTATAACTGCAAGCAATAGTAACAATACTATTTCCACCTCAGATAGCACAATTATTGATGAGAAAAGTAGCACGCGTCCTACCCCAGCATTCTCATTTACAAACAAAAATTGTGATTTAGGTAGTGGTGGTTTAAACAAATCTGGCAGCGGAGATTGTTCCTCTAAAAGGTAAAAAATACATCAGTTTGGGACACAAGCGCGGCAGACCCCAAACACCTCCACCACTGAAGCACGCGGTTGAAATCCTAAATTCTTTGCACGAACTGGAATAAGCGACGACAACGCCGCATCACAAAATTCTTCTGCATTGCCGCAACTATCGCAAATTAAAAACTGACAGTTCTTGTGCGTACCCGGATGATGACACGGAACATACGCATTCAGCGCATGGATTTTATGCACGAGCCCCTGTGTCTCAAGAAAATCAAGAGTGCGGTAAACAGTAGGCGGCTTTGGCGAACCAACCCCCTTTTCGCGTAACACCTCAATCATATCATAGGCCTTAACCGGGGCAGGGTGCTCCCAAACATAATTAAGCAGCACACTGCGTATCGGTGTTAAATCCAGTGTTTGACTATCACAGAATTCACGAACGTTGAGCGGTATCATCGCCTGTTCCCTGATAAAAAATTCTGGCAAAGGTATTTTTCAATGTTATAGTGTAACACTAACGCTGAACTTTAAGCAAGAAAAACATGAGCCACTTTACACCAAAACCCAGCCTGCTCTCCGTTGCTGCCACAACACGGCTGCTTTTTGTGGCCGTGCTGCTCGCGCTGATGTGGCTGATGATAAAAACAGTGGCGCTATGAGTTTAATTTTTGATAGCCTCACGGCGGGTTATGACCGCCACCCAGCCGTGCATCATCTATCCGGCACGCTGCAGGACAACAGTCTAACCGCCCTCATCGGGCCCAATGGCGGCGGAAAAAGCACACTCCTCAAAGCCATCACCGGCCTGTTAAAACCACTCTCCGGACAGATTCAGCACACAAAAAAATGCCGGATTGGCTATCTGCCCCAGGTTGCGGAAATAGACCGCAGCTTTCCCATGTCTGTTTATGATACCGTGCTGCTCGGCTATTGGCCTGTTTGCGGGATTTGGGGCGGGATTAATGCCGCACAGCGACACGAGGCACTGCATGCCCTTGAAAAAGTGGGCATGGACTCCTTCGCTCATCGGCCTGTTTCCGCGTTGTCTTCTGGCCAATTTCAGCGTGTTTTATTTGCGCGCCTGATGGTTCAGAACGCAGATATTTTACTGCTTGATGAGCCGTTCGCCGCCATCGACAGCCGCACCACAGCGGATTTACTACAGGTTGTCTTAGAGTGGCATAAAAACGGTAAAACGGTGGTTGCCGTGCTGCATGATTTGCCGCAAGCGCGCCTGCATTTTCCAGAAGCCTTACTCCTTGCTCGCGATTGCATTGCCTGGGACAAAACCGCTTTGGTTATGACCGAAGACAATCTGAAAAAAGCCGATAATCTAGCGCGGCAATGGCATGACCATGGGGAGATTTGCGCCGCATGAGTGCTCTATACACCGCTGTGATACAGCCTTTTGTGGACTATGGCTTTATGAGCAAGGCGCTGCTTGGCTGTTTGCTGCTTAGCCTAAGCAGCGCACCGCTCGGTGTTTTGCTGATGCTGCGTCAGATGAGCCTGATGGGCGATGCGATGGCGCACGCCGTCTTGCCGGGGGTTGCGGTGGGCTTTATTTTGGGTGGGGCGTCGTTGCCGCTAATGAGTCTGGGCGGCTTTACGGCGGGGATTATCATTGCCGTGCTGGTGGGGCTGGCCACGCGCAGCACGATTTTGAAGGAAGACGCCAATCTCGCCGCGTTTTACCTGATGGCGTTGTCCTTAGGAGTTTTGCTCATTTCATTAAAGGGCAACACGGTTGATTTAATGCACCTCCTCTTTGGCAGTGTGCTGGCGGTTGATACCGCCGCGCTGCTGCTGATGGGCGGAGTATCAACGTTCACACTGCTTGCCTTTGCGCTGTTTTATCGTGGCCTTTTAGCCGAAGCCTTTGACCCGGTGTTTCTGCGCTCAGTGTGTAAAGGGGCAGGGCTGTTTCATCTGCTGTTTCTTATTCTGGTGGTAGTAAATCTTGTTGCCAGTTTTCAAGCCCTCGGCACACTCATGGCCGTGGGGCTGATGATGCTGCCCGCTGTGGCGGCGCGGTTCTGGACGCAGGGTTTTGCCGGGATGGTTTTCACAGCCGCCAGTATTGCCATCTGCGCCAGCACGGCTGGTCTATTAATATCGTATTATATCAATGTGCCAACAGGGCCAGCGATTATTTTATCCGCTGGCTCGCTTTACATTCTATCGATGCTGTTTGGCCGTTTTGGCAGCATCCGCGCCCGGTATTTCCCTTTCAAACACCTGAATCAATAAGGATTCTTCACCATGAAAAGTAAGTTATTCTTTATCACACTGGTGTTACTTTTTAACATTGGCCTTACCGCCGCTCAGGCCGCGCCGCTAAAAGTCGTCGCCAGCTTTACCATTGTAGGCGATTTAGCAAAACAAGTCGGCGGTGATGATGTTGAGGTTAAAACGCTCGTTGGCGCGGATAGCGACGCGCATGTTTTCCAGCCAACACCAAACGATGCCAAAGCCCTTAAAGAAGCGGATGTCATTATTATTAACGGCCTTGGTTTTGAAGGCTGGATAAACCGCCTGATTGAATCCTCCGGCACGAAAGCCGCCGTAATTGTTGCCAGTAACGGAATAGAAAAAACGCTCAAGATGGAAGAACACGAGGAGCACGCAGGGCATCATCATCACAAGCATAACCACAGCATCAATGACCCCCATGCCTGGCAAAGCATCCAAAATGGACGGCAGTATGTGAAAAATATTGCTGCAGGTCTGGTTGCTGCTGATGCCGAAAACGCTGCGGACTATACCAAGCGTGCCGCCGCGCTGGATAGCGAGCTTGCCGCGCTGGATGCCTGGACAAAGGCGCAAATTGAGACAGTGCCCGCTGAAAAACGCTCGGTGATAACAACCCACGAAGCGTTCGGCTATTTTGCTGATGCGTACAAAGTAACCTTCCTCGCCCCAAACGGCCTGAACACCGAAGACGAACCCAGCGCAAAAGAACTAAAAGCACTGGTCAAACAAATCAAATCCGGCAAAACACGCGCCCTTTTTATTGAGAACATGAGCAACGCCAACGTGATAAAACAACTCGCAACTGAATCAGGCGCTGTTGTCGGGGCAAAGCTCTATGCCGATGCGCTATCAGGGGAAAATGGCGCTGCGCCGACGTATCAAGCGATGTTTCGTTATAATGTGACCGCGCTCGTTAACGGGATGAAACAAAACTAGGCTATGCGTCGTACTTCCGCTTACTCTCTTTCGATTTTGCCGCTATCCAATCCATAAACGCCAGTAAAACCCCCGAAATAACAAAAACCAGATGAATAATAATCATGGTTTTTACTTCTTCAGGGGTGGTTTTTTTAACGTCCATGAACACTTTCAAGAGATGAATCCCCGAGATAGCAACGATAGAAGCCACCAGCTTTAGTTTCAAATCGGCAAAATCCACCGAACCAAACCACTCCGGTGCGTCTTTGTGATCGGTGATTTCTAGGCGGGAAACAAAGTTTTCATAGCCTGACAGAATAACAATCGTCAACAGGTTCGCAGCCAGCGATAAATCAATCAGGGTTAATATCCCTAAGATAGCTTCATTTTGCGTAATATCGGGAAGCTGTCGCACCAGATACCAAAATTCCTGAACAAAACTGCCCAATAAAACCACCAGCGCCAGCGCCAGGCCAACATACATCGGCGCCATCAGCCACCGGCTGGCAAAAAGCCCTCGTTCTAAAAGTCGTTCAGCGGCCATGGCATTCCTCGTTGCAAGCGGTATATAGACAGGAAAGAATAGCCGCGACAAGCCCTGCCGCAGCCGCACTTGTCTTTCCGCGCCGTTATGCTTAAAAAGCAATGATGTTTACCTCTCTCTCCCAAAAATTAACTGGTGTATTCGATGGCCTGCGTCGGCGCGGGACATTATCGGATGCGGATGTGGATACGGCGCTGCGCGAGATTCGCATTGCACTGTTAGAGGCTGATGTTGCCCTGCCGGTCTTAAAAGAATTTATCGCCAAGGTGCGCGAAAAAGCCAGCGGCGCTGCGATTGTGAAAAGCATCCAGCCGGGGCAAATGGTTGTTAAGATTGTCTCGGATGCGCTGGTAGAGCTGCTCGGCGCAGAGGCTGTGCCGCTCAATCTGGCTGCCCAGCCGCCCGCGGTTATACTGATGGCGGGCTTGCAAGGCTCAGGAAAAACAACAACGTCAGGGAAATTAGCAAAATACCTGACCGAGCGGCAGCGCAAAAAAGTGCTCTTGGCATCGTTGGATATATACCGCCCCGCCGCGCAGGAGCAATTGCGCCAAGTCGCCGCGCAGATAAAGGTTGAATGCCTCCCCATCATTGCGGGTGAAAAGCCAGAAGCAATTACCCGCCGGGCGCTGGATACGGCGCGGCTTCAGGCGTTTGATGTGCTGATTTTAGATACTGCCGGGCGGCTGCATATTGATGAAAGCCTAATGGCGGAGATTAAGGCGGTGCACGCGCTGTCAAACCCGGTTGAGACGCTGCTGGTTGCCGATGCGATGACCGGGCAAGATGCGGTGAACGTGGCGAAAGCCTTCCGCGATGCCTTGCCCATCACCGGGATAGTGCTTACCCGGATGGATTCGGATGCACGCGGCGGCGCGGCGCTCTCCATGCGGCAAGTAACCGGCGCGCCGATAAAGTTTTTGGGTGTGTCGGAGCGCCCAGATGGCCTGGAAGAATTTCATCCCCAGCGTGTGGCTGACCGTATCCTCGGCATGGGCGATATTGTGTCCTTGGTTGAAAAAGCGGCGGCGAATATCGATCAGGCTGAGGCCGAAAAAATGGCCGCCAAGATGCAAAAAGGCCAGTTCGATTTGGATGATTTGCTGAGCCAGCTGCGCCAGATGAAAAAAATGGGCGGTATCAGCTCGATGCTCAGTTTCCTTCCCGGCATGAGCGCCATGAAAGATAAAATCCCCGGCGATGCAGAGCTGCAATTTAAGCGGCAGGAAGCGATTATTTTGTCGATGACGCCCGGTGAGCGCCGCAATCCAAAACTGCTGCAAGCCAGCCGTAAACGCCGTGTTGCGGCGGGCGCGGGCGTTGATGTTCCGGCGGTGAATCGCTTATTGAAACAATATGAGCAAATGGCCGATATGATGAAAAAATTTGGGAAAATGAGCAAAAAAGACCTAATGCGCGGCGGAATGAAGGGGTTGTTTGGCGGGCAATAAAGTGCTTGTTGTTCTGAAAATCTGAATATATAAACTATCACGCATCATGAGGGAGTTCGTATGCACATAAAAGAGGCCATCCGCAGCCGCCGCGCGGTGAAAAATTTTGACCCAGCCCATAAAATCAGCGCAGCTGAACAGGCTGAGCTATTTGGTCTCGCCCAGCAATCGCCCTCATCGTTCAATATTCAACACTGGCGTTTTGTTAACGTGACCGACACTGCAACGCGCCAAGCCATCCAAGATGCCGCCTGGGGACAGGCGCAGGTTACCGAAGCCTCTCTGTTGCTGGTGCTATGCGCCGATATTGCCGCTTGGAGTAAACAACCCGAACGTTACTTTGCCAGTGCGCCCCAGCCGGTTCGTGATGCACTTGTGCCGATGATTAAGCCGTTTTACGAAGGACGTGAACAAGTGCAACGTGATGAAGCCATGCGCTCGGTTGGCCTCGTTGCGCAAACGCTTATGCTGGCGGCAAAGGGAATGGGCTATGATACCTGCCCGATGATTGGTTTTGATGCAGGTAAAGTTGGCGAAATCATTAAATTGCCAGCGGATCATGCGATTGGGATGCTGATTGTGGTGGGTAAAGCCACGAAACCCGCGCACCCTAAGGGCGGCTATCTCCCGTTGAGCACGATTGTGGTTGAAAACCATTTTTAAAATCGTGACAAAAGGGCTTGATTGCTGGCGAAAAATGTCTATAAACGTGCCTTCGGTAAAGGAATAATTATGTCGGTGAAGATTCGCCTAGCCCGTCGCGGCACCAAGAAACGCCCAGTTTACGCATTAGTTGCGACAAATTCGCGCAGCTCACGCGATGGAAAATTCTTGGAAAAGTTAGGGACATATAATCCCTTGCTAGAGCATGGTCATGCGCTGCGTCTCATCGTTAATGCCGAACGCATTAAATACTGGATTGGCGTTGGTGCCGAACCGTCCGAGCGTGCCGCTAAACTCCTTTCCGTACAGGGTATCGTCGAAAAACCCGCAATTCGTGTAACCCCCAGCAAGAGTGCTGTTGGTAAAAAAATGACCGATCGTGCGGAAGCGCGCGCGAAAAAAGCTCAAGAACGTGCGGACGCTGAGGCAGCCGCACTTGCTGCACCGGCTGTCGAAGAAGCAGCAGCTCCCGCAGCAGAAACATCTGCAGCAGCTGAATAACCTTATGAATCGGCCGCGACGTCGCTCGTTGGCTTTTACGCTGCTTGTTGCAGCTGTTCTTGCCGCGTGCGTTGCGCCCTACAGCCAAAGCAAGGTTGAGAAAAAAATTCTTGTTTCGGCTATACCCGTCAATGACGTTCAGGTTTCAGCCATTACGACGAATCTCATCATCAACGGGCGTGCGGCGCAGCACAATGAGGTCTTCGGCAACCTACAATTTTTAGATGTTGCTAACTTGAAAGGGGATAACCCGGATTTTGG
>JAJTHO010000145.1 GCA_021297975.1 Alphaproteobacteria bacterium | reverse complement strand
GGTAAAAGCAGCGGTGCAAGCAGTGGCAGCGGCTCAGGTGGTTCGGCTGGCGGCGCGAGCGGTTCGGGCGCTGGTGGCGGCTCCTCTGGCGGTGGTAGCGGCGGAGGAGGTGGTGGTTCTGGCGGCGGCGCAGCAGCCCCCGCAGCGAGCAGCAAGAGCGCCCTCGGCGGGAGCTCAACTGCCAAAACAGTCGCCATGGACATTGCCGGCATCTGGGCGGTAACCTTTGCCCCCGTTGACGGCGCGGATGATCCGCTCGGCATTAGCGGCATCAGCTTTGTGCCCGGCAGCGCCTGGAACGAACTCAGCGGCGTCGTCGTCCACCCCTATGACCCGATTAAAAACACTAAGGAAGAAATCGAGGGGCTGGTTGCGGCCTTTAACACTGGCCTGAAAGACCTCGATTCCGGCTATAACCCCGGCTATGCGGAGGAAAAATGGGGGGTGAGCTTCCCGCTCAGCGGGGCGTACACCGGCAAAGAAACCTACAGCTTTGCCGAAACCGATCCCCGCACCCAGCGGCAAACTCTCTATACCCTAACGTTTACAGACGGCGCGGAAACCTTCAAAGGCACGATGATCACGCAAATCCCCGGACGCGGACAGTTGAAACGGGAGTTTACGGGTAAACGGCTGAAGACATTTAAGCAGTAAATTCGCCCGTTTTGCGGCTATGGGCTTGACGCCCGCTACAGAATCGGTGAGAGTGCGGCCACAACAATAATAACGGGTGTGCGAACATGTCCAGCATCACGATGCCGTGGAGCGTTAAGGGAGTCAGCGACGAGGCAAGAGCGGTCGCTAAGGTTATGGCGGCGCAAAGCGGCAAAACCATTGGCTCATGGCTAAATGATGTAATTGTCTCTGCTGCGCCGGAAGCCGCTGTTGAGGCAGACGAACAACAGGCGATAGCACCTCAAACCCCACAGCCGTTAGCACATACAACCGCGAAAGTCCTTGAGCAAACCCCCAGTGCCGCTGCGCAAGAGCTGCTCGATCTTCAAGAACAACTGAAAAAAAATCAGCAAACGAGCGGTGAGGTGCTGCAACTGGTGCTGCGTATGGCACAGCGCTTAGCTGCTCTTGAAAAAGATACCGTTGGCTTTGCCGCATCGTTCCAAGACCAACTATCCGATGTGCGTGGCCGTTTGCAACGCTTTGAAGTATCAGATCAGCCCGGCGCCGTTAAATCCGCCCTGCCCCGCGGCATGACGGCGGTTGAGGTAAACCGGCTGTAGCCATAGCTCCGGGTAACGCGCCCGCATCGTTTCCATACCTTTATCCCGTGCGGCTCCGCTCTCAAAAAGGGCAAACAGTGCACTGCCACTGCCTGACATCCTGGCACAACTAACCCCCGGCAAAGCCTGGAGAGCAGCGGTGTAGTCTTTTAATACCGGTAGTAAGTGTTGCGCCGCTAAGTCTAAATCGTTGCGGGTTTCCTGCGCCGCTGCTGGCGTCCAGTGGGTTATAACCTTCGGCAATCCCGACAGAGCCGCACATTCCGGAACCTGTTGCCGAAAGGTGAAGTACACTTCCGGCGTGGCTAAGCCCTGCCCGCAGAAAAGCAACACTGCTGGCATATCCGGCGGCACATCCAACGGTTCTAACTTTTCGCCAATCCCGAGCATCCGCACCGGTTCGCCCGCTAAACACACCGGCACATCCGCGCCGAGCGATACCGCCGCCGCTTGAATCGCTGCCGCATAGTTCGGCGCGTGCTCCATGCCATAACGCAGCAGCGCCGCTGCATTGCCGCTGCCGCCCCCCAGCCCCGCACCGACCGGAATATTTTTTTCTAAATGCAGCTTAAATGCCCATACCTGCCCGGTAATCTTTTCTAACAGCGCTGCCGCTTTAAAGACTAAATTATCCGCACCCAGCGGCACGGAGGCAGCAAAAGCGCCGCTCACCGTCAATGAATTTTCAGCCGCAGGCGTAATATCCAGTACATCGCCCCAATCGGCAAAGCACACACCGCTGTTCAGCCAATGATAGCCATCCGCCCGCCGTCCATCAATATGCAACCACAGGTTAATCTTGGCCGGACACAACATCCGTGCCGGCGGGCGCGTCATCACCGCGCGTCCGGCTGTGCCGCATCGAGGCCACCGTCTATTTTACGCTGAATGAGAACCGCATCTTCCGGCTTAGGCTTTAATCGCAGGGCGCGTTGCCATTGAAAATACGCCTCGCGCACCCGGCCAACGCGCCAGTATGCATCGCCCAAATGGTCATTGAGGATGGGATCTGCCGGGCGCAGCTCCACTGCACGCTCCAGATATTTTTCCGCCTCCGCGTAATCACCACGTTTATAATGCGCCCAGCCAAGACTGTCGACTATGTAACCATCGTTCGGCGCATTACTGACTGCTTTTTCCAAAAGAACCAGCGCCTCATCCAGATTTATCCCCTGATCCACCCACGAATACGCCAGATAATTTTGCAGGTTCGGCTCATCGGGGCGCAATTCTAGCGCGGCTTGCAGGGCTTTTTCTGCCTCCGGCCAGTTTTTTAATCGTTCTTGGCAGATACCCACGCCAAAATACAGCGACCAGCGCAACGCGGATGATGTGTCTGCCTTTTCAAGCGCCTGTTTATAGAGCGGCAATGCCTCGCTAAAACGCTCTTTATTGCGATAATAGCCTGCTAAATCAGATAATGCGGTCACCAAGTCCGGATACGCTACCAACACCGCTTTAAGCCGTGTTTCCGCGGCGGCTTCGCGTTTTAACTGCAATTCAAACGTGGCCGCTTGCGCCTGCACAAATGGCCAGAACAGAGACTCTCGAGGCACCGCGTCCAAAAATTCTATCGCTTGCGGCAGACGATTCTGCCCTTCAAGAATTTCGGACAATAGCAACGTGGTAAACCCGGATTCCGCATCCAGCGCGAGGGATAGCCGGGCAAACAGCAGGGCAACCTCGCGAGATTTATCGTCTTTAAAGGCTGAGCCGATATCGAAAAAAGCAATGGCCAGGCCGCGTTGCGGCGAGTCGGGCATCCCTAAAAAACGGCCATCGCCCGCCTCAGCGGCATTAATGATCGCACCAATTAACTCAGCCTGGTTGCTGCTCCGCTGAATCTCATCCAGCATGCTGCGCGCCGTTGTTGATTGCGACGCCTTTCCCGCCACGAAAAGCTCAGTAAAAAGCAAGCGCGGCACGGGTTGTCCCGTTTGGCGAGCGGCTTGGAGTTGCTGCAATGCGCCGGTGAAATTACCCTGGGCAATCTGTAGATACGCCCGCTGGCCTTGCAACATTTGCATCATTTCCGGGCGCTGCGCTGGTGTCATCAGCGCTTCGGCTGCTTTGGAATCGCCCGCCGCCTGCTGCGTCCACGCGCCCAAAATTTGCTGTAACACCACACTTAAAGGATTACTGCCAATACCATCAAGAATACCTTGCGCCGCCAGATAGTCTTTACGCAGTGCCGCCTCGGTAAACAGCCATAAGGCCGCCAGCAAATCATCGGGGGATGCAGCACGGATACTCCGCGCAAGACGCGTTGTCTCAACCATATCAAGCAGAGGTGACTGTAAAGCCAAGAGTAATCGTTGACGCTGTAAGGTTATGGCATCTGGTGTAGCCTTCAAAACCTCATCGAAATATTTTTTAGAATCATCTACATCGTTGCTGTTTGCGGCATGGCGCGCACTGAGGTATTTCCCCACACTTGACGGCTTAAGCGGCTCTGTCGAGGCGGTAATTTCCGCAACACCAGGGGGAGCGGTAGGCTGCTCAGTATCCGTAGTATTGCGTTCGGACGTCTCGCGCTCACACCCACTCAATAGAAGCGGCACAATCAAAAGTAACGGAATGAAAACGCGGCTCAACACAGAAACTCTCCTATCACGGCAGCGGGGTTGCAGCCATCCGTTCTTTGCGCGATAATAGCGAATGCTGTCATCCCCGCAAGCTCTTGCTTGGTATCGTCATATCGGCGTGAGTATCTGTGTTGCGGATACCGCCTCTGCGCTGCTGCCGGCGCAGGCGATAGCGGCTGCCCCGCTGCCGGAAAAGGCTGTAACAGCCACAGCGCCTGAGGCAAAAGCCTTAGCCGCCGAACCGCTGGCCATGCCCCCCTCGCTTGCCGCATTGCGGGATAGTATCGCTGCGTTTGACCGCTGCGCCCTGAAACAAACCGCGATGAATCTGGTGTTTGCCGATGGCAATCCTGAAGCGCGCCTGATGCTGGTGGGGGAAGCCCCCGGCGCGGATGAGGATATAAAGGGCGTGCCGTTTGTCGGCGCCGCCGGGCAATTGCTGGATAAAATGCTGGCGGCGATACAGCTCGACCGGACAAAAGTTTATATAACGAATGTGCTGCCCTGGCGCCCGCCGGGCAACCGCACCCCAACGGATCAGGAAATTGCCGCCTGTCTCCCCTTTGTGCGCCAGCACATCGCGCTGATTAAACCGGCGTTTCTGGGGCTGCTGGGCGGTGTTGCCACAAAAGCACTTTTGTCTGAGAGCACGGGCATTATGAAACTGCGCGGCACGTGGCGCACCTATTCGTGCCTATCGGGCGCAGAAATTCCCGTATTGCCGCTGTTTCATCCGGCTTTTTTGCTGCGCTCTCCGCTGCAAAAGCGTGCCGCGTGGCAGGATATGCTGGCATTGAAAGAACGCCTCGATGCTTGATGCCCGCTTTGATGCGGCCTTTCCCATGCCGCTTGCGGGAGCGGATGAGGTAGGGCGCGGCTGCCTTGCGGGCGCGGTTGTGGCGGCGGCGGTTATCCTGCCAGCTGATTTTCCCGAACATATTCGTTGCCAGCTGAACGACAGCAAAAAAATACCGCAAAAAAAACGGGCGCTCTTGGCTGAGGCCATAAAAAAACATGCACTATATGCCGTAAGCGTTGTCGATGTTGCAACCATTGACCGAATCAACATTCTACGCGCCAGTCTCTTGGCTATGCAGCAGGCCGTGCTCGCGCTGCCCCTCAAGCCCGCGCTGGTTTTAGTAGACGGCAACAAAGCGCCCCACCTCCCTTATCCCGTTCAAACCGTTATTGGCGGCGACGGCTTAAGCGGCGCGATTGCGGCGGCGTCCATTGTTGCAAAAGTGCACCGCGACGCACTCATGATGGAGTTAGATAAAAAATACCCCGGCTACGGCTGGGCAGAAAACGCAGGCTACGGCACGGCGCTGCACCGCATGGCATTACATGAGCGCGGCATAACTCCACATCACCGTAAAACCTTTGCGCCCGTAAAAGCCTTGCTGGCTGCGTGATTGGCCACCACAACCGCATCTGTGCTTTTTCCATCACGCTGCAAAACGTCACCGCCGGAAGACGTAAAATACGTTAGGCAAAATATTTTTATCTCTGTTAAGCTTTTTTAAACTGTTTTGCCGGCACCTCAGCACAACAACACAAAAATCTGTGAGGCTACATGTTCAGTAAATTTTCCGGTTGGTTTTCCGCCGATATGGGTATCGATCTTGGCACTGCCAACACGCTGGTCTACGTTCCAGGGCGCGGCATTGTTCTTGATGAGCCGTCCGTTGTTGCTATCACCACGGTGAAAGGCAAAAAAGTTGTGCTCGCCTGCGGTAACGAGGCAAAGCAAATGCTGGGGCGCACGCCTGGGAATATCCAAGCCATTCGCCCGCTGCGCGACGGCGTGATTGCCGATTTCCATGTCGCCGAGGAAATGATTAAACACTTTATCGAAAAAGTGCATAACCGCCGCTTCTTTACATCCCCGCAAATTGTTATCTGCGTGCCGTCTGGCTCAACCGCTGTTGAGCGCCGCGCGATTCAGGAGTCCGCTGAGCGTGCAGGTGCGCGCGCTGTCTATCTTATCGAAGAACCGATGGCAGCCGCCATTGGCGCTGGCCTCCCTGTCACCGAGCCTACCGGCTCGATGGTTGTGGATATTGGCGGCGGCACAACAGAGGTGGGCGTTATCTCCCTCGGCGGCGTTGTCTATGCCCGCTCAGTACGCGTGGGCGGTGATTTGATGGATGAGTCCATCATCAGTTATATTCGCCGCACCTGCAGCCTGCTGATTGGCGAAGCAACCGCTGAGCGTATCAAAAAAGAAATCGGCACTGCCGATGTGCCCCGCGATGCGGCGGGTAATGTCATTGATGGCAAAACCATGAAAGTAAAAGGCCGCGACTTAAACGACGGCGTGCCGAAAGAAATCAACATCAGCGAACGGCAAATTGCCGAAAGCCTGTCCGAGCCGGTTGCGAACATTATCGAAGCCGTCAAAGTGGCGCTGGAACACACGCCGCCTGAATTGGCCGCCGATATTGTCGATAAAGGCATTGTCCTCACTGGTGGCGGCGCGCTGCTCAACAATCTCGATAAAGTGCTGCGCCGGGCAACAGGGTTGCCCGTATCCTTGGCCGAAGACCCGCTGAAGTGTGTGGCGCTGGGCACGGGTAAGTGTTTGGATGAGATGCGCGTCCTGCATGAAGTGCTGCTATCATCGTAAGATGCCGGAGGCATTGATTTTTTTAATGCATTTTTTATCCAGCGCGGCTAAGCCTTGTCGCCTGATTCACTGCAACCAAGGAGCCCTACCATAGCCCGCCCACCTTTTATGCCGCAGCCGCCTGCTAAAGACGGCCCCCGCGTCAACCAAGATATTACTGTTCCCGTTGTGCGGCTTATTGACCAGAATGGCGCCGCTTTAGGCGTTGTCTCCGTGCGTGAAGCAATTGCGAAAGCCGTTGCTGTTGGCCTCGATCTCGTTGAAATCGTCCCGACTTCACAGCCCCCTGTGTGTAAAATTCTCAACTACGGCAAATACAAATACGAGCTGCAGAAAAAGAAAAACGAAGCGCGCAAGAATCAGAAAATCGTTGAAATTAAAGAGATTAAGCTCCGCCCCGGTATCGAAGAAAACGATTATCAAGTGAAGCTCCGCGCTATGAAACGCTTCCTCGAAGAAGGCGACAAAGTGAAGGTAACACTGCGCTTCCGTGGCCGCGAAATGGAACACAAAGATATCACCACCCAAATCATGGAACGGGCAAAGAACGATTTGGTCGATTTGGCAAAAATCGAAGCCGCGCCGAAGCTTGAGGGACGGCAGATGATTATGGTTGTCGCGCCGAAGGGTTAATACACAATCAAGGCCAAGCGGCTTCTGGTGGCAGTGACATGAGAATAGCCTCAACATTCCCGCCGGTCTTAAGCCCAAACTCTGTTCCCCGGTCATACAGCAGGTTAAACTCCGCGTAGTAGCCGCGCTTTTGCAGTTGCCATTGGCGCTGCTCTGGTGTCCACGGCTCAGCAAGATGCCGCCGTATCAGCGCGGGATAGATATCCCGAAAAGCTTCCCCCACCTCGCGCACAAAGGCGACATCACGCGCCCAATCGCCGGTGTTGTGGTAATCAAAGAAAATACCGCCCTCGCCCCGCGCTACACCGCGATGCTTAATGAAAAAATACTCATCGCACCATTTTTTGAATTTGGGGAAATAGGCGGGGTCATAACGGTCGCACACGTCCTTAAACGCGCCATGAAAATCCGCCGTATCCGTTGCAACCGGGTACATGGGGTTTAAATCCCCCCCGCCGCCAAACCAGATTTTATCGGCTGTGCTAATCATCCGCGTGTTGAAATGCGCAGCCGGAACCAGCGGCGAGTGCAGATGCGCAACAAGCGACACGCCGCTTGCCCAAAAGGCCGAGCTTTTCTCTGTGCCGGGCAGACGGCTGCGGAATTCTTCGGCAAAATCGCCCCACACGGTGGAGATATTCACGCCCACTTTTTCAAACACCCGCCCCTTCATCATGCCCATGATGCCGCCGCCGCCCTCTGGGCGTTGCCACTCTTTGAACGTAAAGCGTCCTGGTGCCCGGTCTTTAAAAACGCAGTCCGCCTCGTCTTCAATAGCCTCGAAAGCTGCGCATATCTGGCTGCGCAGCGCCGCAAACCAAGCGGCGGCTGCCTCGCGCTGCGCCGTATCGGCTAAAACCGTGATCATTCCTTTTCTCCTAGAATTAGACGCCGCCAATCGGGATGCATTTGCCGCAGCGCTTCTGATAAAACCATAGCGGCGCTAACCGCAACGTTTAACGAGCGGCAACTCGCCCGCACCGGGATACGCAAGACCGCATCCGCCGCCGCATGAACAAAATCCGGCACCCCGGCACTTTCTGCGCCAAAAAGCAGTCTATCGCTCGGCAAAAAATCAAACGCCGCAAAACTTTGTGTGCCGCGTGTGGAAATCAGCACTAAGCGTCCATGTGCTTGCTGCTGGTAATCCGCCCATGAGGCGTGCACCGTGCAATCGGCCTGCTCGATGTAATCCATGCCCGCCCGCGCCAACGCTTTGCGGCCAAAAGGAAAGCCGCACGGCTCAATAATATCCATCGGAACGCCCAAACACGCGCTGAGCCGCAGCAGTGTACCAACATTCTGCGGAATATCCGGTTCAAAAAGCGCCAGACGCAGCGCGGAGGTTGTTGCCATTTTGTCGTTTCGAGCTATGTAAAAGAAGCTACTTACGCCCTGATTGCTATCAAAGCAATTGCCAGCGTATAAAACTATATGTTAACCGCTGTACGCGCATGACTATTTTGAAGGTATCTATGACAGACGCAAACACACCATCATCGAATGAGCCGACACGGCGTGATTTTCTAAGCCTGACCGCGGGCGCGGTGGGTGTTGCCGGCGTTGCCTGCGCTGCGGTGCCGCTGGTGGGAAGCCTTGCCCCCGCCGCCGATGTTCTCGCGCTCGCTAACACAGAAGTTGATATCAGCAAAATTGCTGTTGGCCAAAGCACCACGGTCATGTGGCGCGGCAAGCCCGTGTTTATCCGTCACCGCTCTGCCGAAGAAATCGAAAGCGCAAAGGCCGACGATGCCGCCGAGATGCGCGATCCGCAAACCGATGCGGCGCGTGCGGCGCGTCCGGAGTGGCTGGTGCTTGTTGGCCAGTGCACCCATCTTGGCTGCGTGCCGTCGGGTCAGAAAATGAGCGATAACAAAGGCGATTACAACGGCTGGTTCTGCCCCTGCCACGGTTCGCACTATGATGCCTCTGGGCGTATCCGCAAAGGGCCCGCGCCGCTTAATCTGGCCGTGCCGCCGTATAAATTTGTTTCTGATACTAAAATCCTCATTGGCCAAGCCGCTTAAAGGTTGATTATGTCTGATAGCTCCGCTGCCCCCACCCAATACACTGGTCTCAAAGGCTGGATTGAATACCGCTTGCCGGTTTTCAGCTTCATGGATCATGAGCTGAACCACTACCCCACACCTAAAAACCTCAACTACTGGTGGAACTTTGGCTCGCTCGCCGGGATTACCCTTGTTGTGATGATTTTAACCGGCATTTTGCTGGCCATGAACTACAGCGGCGATACAAAACTCGCCTTTCAAAGTGTCGAGCGTATCATGCGCGATGTGAACGGCGGCTGGCTGATTCGCTATATCCACATGAACGGCGCGTCCATGTTCTTTATGGTGGTGTATATTCATATTTTCCGTGGGCTTTATTACGGGTCGTATAAGCCGCCACGGGAACTGCTCTGGATGCTCGGCTGCGTGATTTTGCTGCTGATGATGGCAACAGCGTTCATGGGCTATGTGCTGCCTTGGGGACAGATGAGCTTCTGGGGCGCAACCGTTATCACGAATCTGTTTTCGGCGCTGCCGCTTATCGGCGAAGATTTAGTTATCTGGCTCTGGGGCGGATTTTCGGTGGATAACCCGACGTTGACCCGCTTTTTCGCGCTGCATTTCTTAATGCCGTTCATGATAGTTGGTGTTGTGGTGCTGCACATTGTGGCACTGCACAAGCACGGCTCGAACAACCCATTAGGCATTGATATCAAGTCGAAAAAAGATTCCATCCCCTTCCACCCCTATTACACCATTAAAGATTTGTATGGTTTAGGTCTGTTTGCGCTTGTATGGGCTGGCTTTGTGTTCTTCTCGCCCAATTATCTCGGCCACCCAGACAACTATATTATGGCCGATCCGATGGTCACACCGGCGCACATTGTTCCGGAATGGTATTTCCTGCCATTTTATGCCATTTTGCGCGCCGTGACCTTTGATATACCCCTTGGCCTCTTTACCATTGATGCGAAACTCGGCGGCGTTCTTGCCATGTTTGGCGCGGTGGGTGTGCTCTTCGTGTTGCCGTGGCTCGACCGTCACCCGGTGCGTTCGGCTAGCTTCCGCCCGATTTACCGTTGGGCGTTCTGGTTCTTTGTCCTTGTGTGCCTTGGCCTTGGCCAAACCGGCGCGCTGCAACCGGATGAGCCGTTTTATTTCATCCTTCTTGGTATGCGCATAGAATTCTTTGGCATTCACAGCGTTGTTTTTGCCCAATTATTCACCGTGTGGTATTTCTTCCACTTTGTCGCACTGCTGCCGCTGCTCAGCAAAATTGAGCGCGCCAAAGGTCTGCCAAAAAGCATCAGTGAACCCGTGCTGCGCCCGGCAGGAGCTTAAAATATGAACCTAAAAAAACTCACCGCCCCTCTTTTGCTCTCGTTGTGTCTGCTTGCGCCAGTAAAGGCGGGCGCTGCTGGCGGCTCTATTACTTTACCGGAATACGAATGGTCATTCTCCGGTGTTTTTGGCAAGTATGACCAGCCCCAGCTTCAGCGCGGTTTTCAGGTCTATAAAGAAGTCTGCTCCAGCTGCCATGGCTTGACGCTCAAGTCATACCGCAATTTATCGGATTTGGGCTACTCTGACGAAGAAATCAAAGCCTTCTCCAGCCAGTTCGAGGTTTGGGACGGGCCCAATGACGATGGCGATATGTTCAAGCGCCCTGCTCTACCCAGCGATAAATTCGTGCCGCCATTCCCCAACAAAAATG
>JAJTHO010000123.1 GCA_021297975.1 Alphaproteobacteria bacterium | reverse complement strand
TGAGCTGGCGGATGTGTATCCGGCCGCAAAAGAAGTATTTTCTGAGGTGGATGAGGCGCTCGGCCAACACCTAACCAAAATTATGTGGGGTGATGATCTTGACGCCCTCACCGATACTGCCAACGCGCAGCCTGCCATTATGGCGGTGAGTATTGCAGCGTTCCGGGTTTTAGAGCAGCAAAGCGGCAAACTGATTCGCGCTCTTGGCGGCTATGCTGCCGGGCATTCTTTGGGTGAATACAGCGCGCTGTGTGCGGCGGGCACGTTAACGCTGGCGGATACAGCGCGGCTGCTGCGCATTCGCGGCAACGCGATGCAGGCGGCGGCGCCGAAAGGCTTTGGCGCGATGGCGGCGGTGCTGGGTTTGGATGCGGCGAAAGTTGCGGCCACACTTGCGGCTATTAAAAATGTGGCGATTGCCAACGACAACAGTCCCGGCCAAGTGGTTATCAGCGGCACAGCAGCAGCGGTGGAAGAAGCGGGCGTAGCCCTTAAAGCCGCAGGCGCAAAACGGGTTATCGCTCTTCCCGTTTCCGCGCCGTTTCATTCGCCCTACATGCAGCCCGCAGCGGATGCGATGCGCACGGCGCTTGAAAAAGTTGAGCTGAAACAGCCGCACATTCCGGTGCTCTGCAACGTCACGGCAGAGCCGACGATTTCCCCGGCGGCGCTTTTGGATAATCTTGTCGCGCAGGTCTGCGGCACGGTGCGCTGGCGCGAAACGCTCTTGAACGCGGCAACGCAACACGGCGTCACGGCGCAGCTAGAGCTTGGTAACGGCAAGGTGCTCGCGGGTCTTGCCAAGCAAACCGTGCCCGAACTGCGCAGCAACAGCATCGGCACACCAAAAGACGTGGATGCGTATTTAGAACACAGCGCTGCGGTTGCGGCATAAAGTATAAAGAAAGCGGGTTTTTATGTTTAGTGTAGCGGGTAAAACAATTGTCCTCACCGGCGCAACGGGCGGCCTCGGGCAGGCCATGGCGCAGAGCTTAGCAGAAGCCGGGGCGCGGTTGCTCTTGAGCGGCACGCGGCAAGCGGCGCTGGAGGAATTGGCAGCAAAATTGCCGGGTTCCGGGCATAAAGCCGCCGCCGGGAACATGACCGATGCAGGGATTGGCGAACAGCTCATCAATGCGGCGATGGACGCGTTCGGCCAAGTGGACGTGGTGATTAACAACGCCGGTGTCACGAAAGATGGCCTCTTGCTGCGCATGAAAGACGAGGATTGGCAAAGCGTTTTGGATATAAACCTCACCGCCGCCATGCGCATCTGCCGCGCCGCGATAAAGCCAATGATGAAGGCGCGTTCGGGGCGGATTATCAATATCAGCAGTATTGTCGGTGTGATGGGCAACGCGGGGCAGACAAATTATGTCGCCTCAAAAGCCGGGTTGATTGGGTTTACGAAAGCGCTGGCGCTGGAGGTTGCGAGTCGCGGCATTACCGTGAACGCCATTGCCCCCGGCTTTATCCGCACCGCGATGACCGATGCGCTCAATGATGCGCAAAAGGCAGCCATGCTAGCGCGGATACCACTGGGGGTTTTTGGCGAGGCGGCGGATGTGGCCGGGGCGGCGGTGTATCTGGCGTCTGATGCGGGGCGGTATGTCACCGGGCAGACGTTGCATGTTAATGGCGGGATGTATGTGTAAAAAAGATCTGCGTCATATCGAGCGCAGCAAGGCAACGCCTTGCGCAGTCGAGATATCTCCTCGCAATAATAAGGAGATCTCTCCACGCAGCCGCTGACGCGGCCTTGGTCGGAACGACACCTTTTTTAAATACGGAATCGGGAATAGAAGGATAACAGATGAACACAGCAGTGGTGGTTTTTCCAGGTTCGAATTGTGACCGCGATGCGGCGGATGCCTTAACAGCGGCGACAAAAAAGAAAGCCGTCATGGTTTGGCATCAGGAAACGGCGCTACCCGCGGGGCTTGACCTTGTGGTGCTGCCCGGCGGGTTTAGTTACGGCGATTACCTGCGCTGCGGCGCGATGGCGGCGGTTAGCCCGGTGATGGGGGCTGTAAAAGACTTTGCCGCACGCGGCGGTCGCGTTCTCGGTATTTGCAACGGCTTTCAGATTCTGTGTGAGTCGGGCTTATTGCCGGGGGTGTTGCTGCGCAATGAATCGCTGAAGTTTATCTGTAAGGACGTTGAGCTTGAGGGCGGTGCGGCCTTTAAAGGCTTAGACCCGGTTATTCCAATTGCGCATGCGGAAGGTAACTACACCGCCGATGAAGCCACCTTGGATGCGCTGGAAGAAAAGGGAAATGTGGCGTTTCGGTATCGCGAGAACCCCAACGGCGCGGCACGCGGCATTGCCGGTATCTTTAATGAACAGCGCAACGTTCTAGGGATGATGCCGCATCCAGAGCGCAAAGCGGGTGTGCTTAGCCAGCTGCTCGATTCATGGCGGTAAGATTACGGCTGTTAAACGTCGCGATGTTGTTCGCCGCTGTTTTGCGCTCATCATACTCTTTAAGTACGTTGCCTTGGCGCAGGGCGTCTAAATCCTGACGCAGCGCGGTGAACAGCTCGGCGACTTCTGGATGCTGCGCCGCCGTTTTATCGTTGAGTAAATCCTCCAGTTGTTCGCTGAGCAGTCCTGCGTCTGCCGCATCCGAGAAATACCCCGCCAGTTCGTACTTTTCTATGAGCTTGCGGGCAATCTGTTCTTCTTGCTGGGGTTTGTGGGTGCGGTA
>JAJTHO010000190.1 GCA_021297975.1 Alphaproteobacteria bacterium | reverse complement strand
GAGCCCGCCCCCGGCCAATGCCTGGTTGATTTCACCATTGATTTTGAATTTCGCAATAAGATGCTGCAAAAATTGGCCAGCCAGTTGTTTTTGGATGTGGTGCGCAAGATGGTGGGCGCGTTTGAGGCGCGGGCAAAGGCGCTGGGATAGCCCGCCAAACCTATATTATAAACGCCCCGATTCGTATGACCCTCACCCGATCTACACCCTACCGGGTGTAGATCACCCTCTCCCTTTCAGTGAGAGGGTTATTCTTTGCAATCCTGAAATATTTCTCATATAAACAGATACTTGGAATAAAATAAGGGGCTGAGGGTCAAAAAACGTGCTTTATTGCAACGCAATGCTACCTAGCGCCCACATTTTCACCTTGGGCATTCGCCGCCCATCTGCTAAGCGCATCAGACGATGCACCACCTTAATCGCTATCTCCTGCGCCAAGCGGCCAGCACGTTGCTGCTGACAACCGTGTGTTTGACGCTGATTGTTTTGCTGACGCAGGTGTTGCGGCTGGTGGATTTAGTGGTTAATCGCGGCGCGCCGCTATCCACGTTTTTATCCCTTGCGGGCTATATGCTGCCGGGGTTTGTGCAGCTGGTGTTGCCGCTGGCGCTGGGGGCTGCGGTTATCTGGCTGATACAGCGGTTGCTCAGCGATGCGGAATGGCCTGTGCTGCTGGCTGCTGGGCGCAGCCCGATGCAGATTGCACAGCCTTTGTTGTGGCTGGCGTTCGGCGCAACCATGCTAAGCTATCTCCTCGCCCTATGGCTACTGCCGCAAAGCTATCAGGCGTTTAAAAATCTGGAAAGCAGCATCCGCGCGGATGTGGGCGCGGCCTTTATTGAGGAAGGCGTGTTCCAAAGTCTGGGTGAGACGATGACGGTCTTCGCCAGCCGCCGCGAGAAAAACGGCGAGCTTATCGGCTTGCTCCTCTATGATCGGCGCAATCCCGAACGCCCAGCAACCATTCTTGCTGAAACAGCGCAGGTTATACAAGACAGCAATGGGCGGACATTGCTGCTGGTGCGCAACGGCTCGCGCCAAGAAGCGGACGGCGACACGGGGCATGTTCAGTTTTTATATTTCACCCAATACGCCGTTGATTTGGATACCTTCAGCGGTGGCGATGGCGGGCGCGGCAAGGAAATTGAAGAATTATCACTCGCAACCCTGCTTGGCTTTTCATCAAGCATTCAAGCCGCCTCCCCGCAGCAAGCCGCAAAGTGGCGCGCCGCCGGGCATGCGCGGTTAACGCGCCCGCTGCTGCCGCTGACCATAACTCTTGTTGTCCTCGCGATATTATGCCGCGCACAGTATAATCGTCGCGGCATGAGCCGCACCGTGGCCGCCGCCGTGGTGTCGGTGTTGCTGGTGCAACTTGGCAGTGTTTTTGCGGAAAGTATGGCTGCGAAAAATCCGCTGCTGACTGTTTTGCAATACCTTGCGGTGCTTTTACCCGCAGCAATCGGCGCGTATGCTTTAAGCGAAAAATCGCGCTCCTCCTCTCAAACAATACCTGTTCCGGGGGCGCGCTATGCTGCTTAATCGCCTTGATAGATACCTCGCTTTAGAATTTTTGACCAAGCTGCTGGCAGTGCTGGCCGCGCTCGCGGTTGTTGTGTTTATGGCGGATAGTTTAGAGCTGATGCGCCGCGCTGCCGGACGCACGGGGATAGATAGCCTGACGGTGCTCAGCCTTGCGCTCTTGAAACTGCCCGCGATGCTGGAACAGGTGTTGCCGTTTGTGGTGCTGCTGGCGGCTCTGATAACCTTGCATAGACTGTCGCGGCGGCAAGAACTCACCGTGCTGCGCGCGGCGGGGGTTTCCGTGTGGCAGTTTACCGCGCCGCTGCTGCTTTTGGCTTTATTAATTGGAACCGTGCGGGTGTTTGTGCTCAATCCTTTGGCGGCACATAGCTTGGCTGTTTATGAAGAAAAAGAAGCCCGGCTGTTTAAAACTGGCCGCGATGTGTTTCGGGTGGGTAAAGACGGTATCTGGCTGCGCCAGCGCGATGGTGAGGGCTATGCGATTTTGCGCGCCGATAAGGCCAATACCACCGGACAGCTTGAGGGCATTCTCATTCTGCGGCTAAGCCGCGACGAAACACTGATTGAGCGGCTGGACGCCTCAACCGCAACGTTACTACCCGGCATGTGGCGGCTTGAGAAGCTCCGCCTTAGTCGCCCCGGCCAAACGCCGATTGATCTTGGCACCGCCGCGCTGAATACCGATGTCACCCCCGCGCAATTGCAAGACAGCTTTGCCCCGCCGCGCACGATAGCCAGCTGGGATTTGCCCGGCATGATTCGCACGCTGCAGGATGCGGGCTTTGCGGCGAAGCGGCATCTCGTGCACTGGCACAGCCTGCTGCTGACGCCGCTGCTGCTTGCGGCAATGGTGTATATCGCCGCCGCCGCCGCGTTACAGCCGCCGCGCCGCCGGGTGGTGATGCGCCTGATTGTGTATGGCGTGGGCGCGGGCTTTACGCTGTTTTTTGTTACGGATCTTGTCACCGCGCTCGGCATGTCGGGGCGGCTGCCGGTGCTGCTTGCGGTGTGGTTTGTGCCCCTGGCGGCATTGATGCTGGCGGTGAGTGTGCTGCTGTGGCGGGAAGATGGCTGAGCTGACGGGGAAGAAGGCCGCTTAGGCCGCCATTCTGGATGCTCTTAGTTGGCTTTGTGCTCGCGCCATCAGTGCAAGCTCCGCCATATGATAGAGCATCGCTTGTGTCGTGCAGATGATTGCCTGTGGAATGCTGGGCGGTGAGACGGACACTTTATCAACACCAATCCGCTCAAAAGCCTGAATGGATTCTGGATCCGCACCTTGCTCCCCACAAACACTGACCTCCCATTGGGGGTCAACTCCCTTACCTTTTTCAATGGCTGTCTTCATTATTTCAAGAACTTTAGGGTGAATCGTTACAAACGGGTCTGCTTTAAATTTTTCATTTTCAACGTATTCCATGATGAGCGCAGCCAGATCATCGCGCGAAATCCCCAAGGTCATTTGCGTTAAGTCGTTCGTACCAAAGCTGCCGAAACTCGTCATCTTCGCCAGTTCATCCGCGGCAAGACATGCCGCAGGAATTTCCAGCATTGTTCCCAAAGTATAGGCCGGCACTTCGCGCCCGTTAGCCTTAAATTCGGCCTCAATTTTGGTTAGCATGCCGCTGACCGTTTCCATCTCTTCCGAGATCATAACCATCGGTACCATTATTTTAGGGCACGGATTTTTTCCAGATTCTTTAAGCTCCGCAGCAGCCTTAAGCACGGCTCGAATTTGCATCTCATAGATTTCCGGGTATTTCGACGCCATGCGAATGGCGCGGAATCCTAACATAGGGTTTTCTTCTGCCTTGTCTTGTATCCTTTTCAGTTCATCATCTGACAGACCAGCCAGCAATTCATGGCGCGGCTGATCGTGTAAACGAACCGTCACAGGCAACCCGTCCATAGCCAAGAGAATAGCTTTGAAGTCTTCTTGCTGCTGCGGCGCTAATTTATCACAGTATTGCTGACGTTGCTGTGCGTCGTTGGTTAAAAATAGCGCCTGTACGGTTTTTAAAACCGCT
>JAJTHO010000126.1 GCA_021297975.1 Alphaproteobacteria bacterium | reverse complement strand
GCTGCTCTCCACAATTTCGCGCCCCTTACTTCCGCCAAAAAGCCTCAGTGCACCCGTGCTGCGCCCGCCAGGAGCTTAAATTATGAACCTAAAAAAACTCACCGCCCCGCTGCTGCTAACGCTGTGCCTGCTAGCTCCAATTCCTGCACAGGCCGCTGGCGGCGCGATTGTCCTGCCGGAATACGAATGGTCATTTTCCGGTGTCTTCGGCACCTATGACAAGCCGCAACTCCAGCGCGGTTTTCAGGTCTATAAAGAAGTCTGCTCCAGCTGCCATGGCTTGACGCTCAAGTCATACCGCAATTTATCGGATTTGGGCTACTCTGACGAAGAAATCAAAGCCTTCGCCAGCCAATTCGAAGTGTGGGATGGCCCCAATGATGAGGGCGATATGTTTAAGCGCCCAGCTCTACCCAGCGATAAATTTGTGCCGCCATTCCCCAATAAAAACGCAGCGCGTGCGGCCAACAACGGCGCGTACCCGCCGGATATGAGCCTGATTATCAAAGCGCGTCCCGATGGTGCAAACTATCTTAAAGCCCTTCTGATGGGCTATGATCCCGCCCCAGAGGGTTTTGAACTGCCAGCGGGCGTTAGCTATAATAGCTATTTCCCCGGCCATAAAATCGCGATGGCGCAGCCGCTCACGGACGGTCAAGTAACCTATGCCGACGGTACACCGAACACCTTAGACCAGATGAGCAGCGATGTGACGGCATTTCTTGCCTGGGCAGCCGAGCCAGAAATGGAAGAGCGCAAACAGACCGGCGTGCGGGTGATGCTGTTCCTCATTGTGCTGACAGGCCTGCTTTACCTGCTTAAAAAGCGTATTTGGTCGAGCGTTCACTAATACCAACCCATTAAATTCCTAAAGGTTGGTATACTCACATCGTGTTGGCATACTGATTGCAATTCATCCCCTGAAGCGTTCAGGAGATGCAGCATGGCAACATTTACCAACCGATTTACTGCCCAGGAAGCCCCGTTAACACCGCCATCCTTCCTGACTGAACAGGAAGTTGGCCGCATTTTCGATAAAGCCATGGCCGCGCTAAAAGACGTGACCTATTATTGCATCGTTGAGAACGTCACCGCCCGCAACGCGGCGCTGGAAACCGCCAAAACACTGCTGGATTATTTGTCACAGGCGATAGACGCGGATGAAACGGATATCGAAGCCGATAACATGCGCAACCTGCTGCAATTCCTGATTTATTCGCTGGAAACGGTGAAAAAACGCAACAATCCCGCCGCCGCGCAAGAAGCCCTCGCGCTGCTGGCACCCGTGCGCGATGCGTACATGAGCGCCTAGGCGGCGTCTATTTCTGGGCTTTCTGCGGCTGGGTTAACACCTGATACACCGCCCCGGCAATAACGGCATGGCCTTCGCTAGTCGGGTGAAACGCGCCCTTATGCGTTGTCCACGGCCGATAATACTCACCGCTCCATTGCGTGAAGGCGCTTTCGTTGGGCGTTACAACGAGGTTTTTACGCGGTAAAACCGGATTCCATTGGCTGATATCAGGATATCCCCGAACCCCATACGCGCTGCCATACGGCACATCGGCATCTTTTTCAACCGTACACCATGGCCGCGCGGCAAACACCGCGCTATGCGCGCTCACGCTCTGCCAGCCATTTTTGGCCGCAAACGCCGCAAGAGTTGTATTCAGCGGCACCGATATTTTTTCCGCGAGTAACTGCGATTCATTGGGGCGAATGGCAAAGGTGCTGAATTGCAGCGCCATGCTGAGTGCGGCAACGGGCTTGGCATACATAATCCCGCTTAATCGCCGGTCGCGGCTGGTATCAGATTCAATACCGCAATAGCCGTGCTGGCTGTCGCCGCTGATGGCGGGATAGAGGTTCATGGCCAGCGGCACTTCAGGCGTCACTGTATCCAATTCCTTTTTCAATCGGCCAAGCTGCTTAGGCAACTCGCGGATAAGCAGCGTTGCAACCCGCTTACCGTGACAGCGTTTTTCAGCCGCCTGCTGCTCTGTTGTCGGGCAGGTGCGGACGATTTCCTTATTAATCTGGTCAGCAATCACCCCGCTGGTCGGCACCGCCGCCCAGGCCACTAAATCCGAAAAGCCCACATCATTCCCGCCAATGGACAGCAGCACCTGATGAATCGGACGGCGCAAGGTGCAGGGCTTACCATCATCAAGACAAAAATCCCGCTTGAGCGTGGTAAGCTGCGCTTCGTTGCTAAACACATCGCCGCGATTTTTCTGGATAAACTGCTCGCCCAGCAAGCCTTCCTGTATCTCCGCTCCGGAACAGGCATAGGAAATAAACGTGACCGATTCATCCGGCTTTGCCGCTGCCAGATGCGCCGCAACAAAATACGGATACGACAGCATACTGGCATTGCATTTATTCACCAGCCACTCTGCAGGCTCCAGCGCCAAAAGCTGCGGGTCTAACAGCCGTGTATTCGGGGTGCGAAACACCGGGGAATAGAGCGGCGTTTTTATGCGCAGCGGTTTATCGGGGTTCCCCTCACCGGAGGCAAAGGAATCGCCTAAGGAAACAACCACTTTATCCCGGAACGAGATGGTTTCTTCGGCAACCAAACGGTCACGCTGGCGCACACGCAGCGTTGCGGTCTGTTCTGATGCCTTCTGATAATCCACCGGAATATCCAGCTGTACGGGCAAACTGCATAGCATCGGCACCGTGGGCGGCAACG
>JAJTHO010000060.1 GCA_021297975.1 Alphaproteobacteria bacterium | reverse complement strand
CCTATCTCGCGTTTTAAGGCATCAATCTCATGCTGCGCGAGGTTCTGCAGCTCTCTCAACCGTGTTGGCATATCCATGCGCTCATGAAAGACCCCAACGATAATAACGCCTTTGCGCGGATGTGCCAGAAAGGCAATATAGTGGTGCTGGACACGATGAAGCGAAAAAGCGGTGCCGTCCGCAAGCGCCTCACGGTGCGGCGAATGGAAGGTGTGGTGATGCGCTGCGATGTGCTGTAAGCCGTCTTCCAGCTGCCTGCGGTATTGAACCGCTTGCGCAGTGCCCCATTTATCCCGCGTATCGCTGATAATTTTGCGGATATGGTTTCGCGCGGTTGGTGTTACTAGGAAGTGAGCCATCAGGGTTTGGCTTTCGCCTCGTCCTCTTCCCACTCTGCAACCATATCGTCCAACTCAGCGCGAAGCGCCTCTGCGGAAAGAAGGTTACCGTTTTCGATGTCCTGTGCCGATTTCAACAGCTCCTTAAAAACATAAAGCCGCTCTGTCTCTTTTTCCATATCAGAGCGGATTAAAGCGCGGACGTATTCACTCGGGGTTGCATAGGCCTGTTTGCCATTGGTGCGAAGATCAACATACGCCCGCATTTCATCGGGCAAACTCACATGTAAGCTGCTGGTCATGGTGGCCTCTGATTAACAATTCACTCTGCACTAAAACGGTAAAAATGTCAATAGATGACATAAATGTTGCAGGGTCATTCAAAAAAAGTGACGTCAATCCCGACCAAAGCCGCGCCTGCGGCTGCGTGGAGGGATCCCCTTTAGAATAGAAAAAGATCTCTCCACTTCGCAAAACCTGGCGGTTTTGCTGCGGTCGAGATGACCCCCTACTTTTTATTGAATGACCCTGTAAATGTTGCAGTGAAGGATATAGAAGGCGCACGCCTACACTGCTACACTCCCCCCATGCCCCCCGATTCCCTCCGCTGGCTTTACATTGATTTCAACAGCTTCTTCGCAAGTGTTGAGCAGCAAGTGCGCCCCGAATTGCGCGGCAAGCCGATTATTGTGGTGCCGGTTGCATCCGATTCAACCAGTGCCATTGCCGCAAGTTATGAAGCAAAAGCGTTCGGTGTTAAGACCGGCACCCCGGTGTGGGAAGCTAAGAAAAAATGCCCCGGCCTTGTCTGTGTGCTCGCCAGCCACGAGCATTACGTTAACTTTCATCAGCGTATTTTGGTGGAGATTGAAAACCACATTCCCATCACGGCGGTGTGCTCCATCGATGAAATCGCCTGCCGCCTGATGGATAATGAAACCAGCATCAAGCGCATTCATGAGATAGCCGCCAGTATCAAACGCGGGCTTAAAGCCAACATCGGCACCGAGGTGCGCTGCTCCATCGGCGTTGCGCCCAATCGCTATCTCGCCAAAGTTGCAACGGATATGCAGAAGCCCGACGGCCTGACGCTGCTGCCGCTTGAATCCCTGCCGGGAAGGCTGTTTACCCTCGCGCTCAATGATTTGCCGGGGGTTGGCCGGGGGATGTCGCTGCGTCTTGAGAAGGCGGGCATTCGCACGGTTGCGGATTTATGGGCGCTCGACCCCCACGCCATGCGCCATATCTGGGGCGGCATTATGGGCGAGAAGCTCTATCATCTGTTGCGCGGCGTTGAGCTGCCGGATGACAAAACCACTCGGCGCAGCGTTGGCCACAGCCATGTGCTCGCCCCGGATGTGCGCCCGCCCGCTAAAGCCCGCATTGTGGCGCGGCGGCTCACGCTGAAAGCCGCAAGCCGTCTCCGCCGTTTAGACTATTACGCCGGCAAGTTGACCCTTGCGCTGCGGCTTGAAAGCGGGATGCGCCTTGAGGCGGCCGCGCATTGTTACCGGGCGGCGGACAGCCTCACGTTTGTGCATCTCTTGGATGAGCTGTGGCGCGGCCTGCTGCGCAAAACAGCGCCCAACGCGCGAATTATAAAAATTTCGGTGACGCTGACCGACCTCACCGCCGCCGCAGACCTCCAGCCCGAACTCCTGCCGCCGCTCAGCCCAGCAGAGCTCAACGCCCGCGCCAAGGCCGAGCGGCTTTCCGGCGCACTCGATACGCTTAACCGGCGCTTTGGCCGGGATACCGTGGCGCTGGGCATGATGCCCCAGGATGGGCGCAGCTTTTCCGGCACAAAAGTCGCCTTCACCCGCATTCCCGATGCGGCGGAGTTTTTGGAATAACCGTTTTTAAGGGGCAACAACCCGTGCCGCTGGAAAGAGCAGCTTGACGGTCGTGCCCACGTTCACCGTGCTTTCAAGCTCTAGCGTCCCGCCGTGTTGCCGCATCGCCTCAACAACAAACGGCAAGCCAAGCCCCGTGCCGCCGGTATCCCGCTGGTGCGGATCTGAAACCTGTTCAAACGGCAGGAGCACTCGCGCTAAATCAGCCTCGGGAATGCCCTTACCGTGGTCTGTCACGCTGATGCGCGCCGCGCCGTCTTCCAGCCGTTCCAGCGTCACGATAATCCGGCTTTTCTCCGGGCTGAATTTCACGGCGTT
>JAJTHO010000138.1 GCA_021297975.1 Alphaproteobacteria bacterium | reverse complement strand
GTCCGCTGAAAACCCAGCCGGATCCGGCCAGGCGCCTGCGCCTCATTCGCGAGGCGGAGTTGTGGGAGGTATCTCTCGTGACGTTTGCCGCGAATCCAGAGGCGCGGGTGAGTGCTGTTGTTTAGGCGCTGCAAAAAAGCGTTAACCGCAGAGTCGATAGTGCAGAAAAGCTAGAGAGCGCCGAATGGCGCAGCGCTCCCGCCCGGCGGCGAAGCCGCCTGGGGGGCGGGGCGGGAGCGCTCCATTTCTGATTATCGAGAGACGGAACATTTTACCCCCTTTTTCTACCAACCCTTTCCTAACCAACCAAGGAGTCATCCGTGACACATCCCTATGAAACCAAAGCGCTCAGCACCGAACTGGGCGAATCCTATGCCGCGTTCTGCGAGGCCAACGACGAACGGCTGATGGAAGCCGCGGAAAAAGGCCATTCGGATCCGCTTTTGGACGAGAAAGTCCAGCGGCTGAACAGCAGCCTGGAGCAACTGCAGGAAAAAATGGAAACCTTGCAGGTTGCCTATCAGCGCACGCCGAGCAGCCTAGCCGCGGCAAAAAAATCAACCCGGCTCGAGCCAATACGTAAAGCATTCAGCGACTATCTGCGTAAAGGCATGGAACCAACGCTCGCCCTTAAAGCGCACAGCGTCTCCTCCGATCCCGAAGGCGGCTATATGGTCAGCGCCGAGCTGAGCAGCAGCATTTCCCAAGTGCTGCGCGACTCGTCTCCGCTGCGCCAGCTGGCAACGGTGATAGAGGTTGCATCCGACGCCTTTGAAATCCTAACCGATCCCAATGATGTCGGCACGGCGTGGGTGGCCGAGACCGGCGCGCGCACGGAAACCACCACCGCCGATGTCGGGAAAATCCGTATCCCGGTGCATGAGCTGTATGCCGAACCCCGCATCACGCAAAAGCTGCTCGATGATGCCCGCTTTGATGTGGAGCAGTGGCTGGCGAGCAAAATAGCCGACCGCTTCGCTAGAGCCGAAAACACCGCCTTTATCAGCGGCAACGGCGTTGCCCAGCCGCGCGGTATTTTAACCTACAGCGGCGGCACCAGCTTTGGCCAGATTGAACGGCGCAAAACCGGGGTAAACGGCGATTGGCCAGCCTCGAACCCGGCGGATGCGCTGGTGGATTTGTCGCAGCTTTTGAAAACCAGCTACACCCAAGGCGCGGCGTTCCTGCTCAACCGCGCGCTCATGGCGGACGTCAGGAAATTTAAGGGCAGCGACGGCCAGTATATCTGGCAGCCGTCTTATAATGCCGGCCAGCCCGCTCAGCTGCTCGGCTATCCGGTCTATGTTGCCGAGGATATGCCGAATAAGGCAACCGGCTCGCTGTCCGTTGCGTTTGGTAACTTCCGCCTCGGCTATGCCATTGTTGACCGCATCGGCACGCGGATTCTGCGCGATCCGTTTACGGCCAAACCCTATGTGAAATTCTACACAACGAAGCGGGTAGGCGGTGATGTGATTAATTCCGATGCGATTAAGTTGATGGAATTTGCGGCTTAAGAAGGGGTAAGGGTTGAGGGGTCAGGCATGAAATAATCCCATGCCTCATGCCTTTCCCCTCACCCCCCACCTCACCCCTTTGTTCCATTGTTTCCCCATTTTTAGAAAGAACACCCATGCGTGATTTAAACAACAACATCGCGGCGCGGCCAATCGTCAACCCGGCGGTTATCAACGCCGATACCAACGGCACCGGCGTTGATCTCCAAGGCTTTGATGCGGTGGAAGTCCTCGCCTCCCTCGGCACTCAGGGCGTCACCCTGTCGGGCAGCGTTTTTATCGATTTTATTTTGCAAGAATCAAACGATAACTCCACCTATGTAGCTGTTCCAGACGGGTATTTAATAGGCACACCCATCACACCCGGCAGCGGCATTTTCGCCCGGATTGATGCGAACAGCAAAGCCGCGCGCAGCTATGCTATCGGCTATTGCGGCAATAAGCGTTATGTGCGCTGCGTCGTTGATTTCACCGGCGCCCACGCAACCGGCACACCCATCAGCGTTGTCGCGCTGCTTGGCCGTCCCGCCGTATCGCCCACGGTTTAAGCGAATGCGGGTTTATGAACTCAGTGCGCCAGCGGTTGAACCGCTGGCGTACGCCGAGGTTGCGGCGCATTTGCGCCTTGATGGCTCGGCGCAGCAAACGCTGATTGAATCCTATATCAAAGCGGCGCGGATGGCGGTTGAAAACCTCACCGCACGGGCGCTGATAAACCGCTCCTTGCGGCTGGTTTTGGATGAATGGGAAGGCGTCACAACGCTTCCTAAACCGCCGGTCAGCGCCATTACCAGCATCAGTGTGCTGCTTTTGGACGGCTCAAGCGTTACTGTCCCGCCTACGGCTTACCGCCTGTTGATTGGCGATGCGGAAACGCGGCTGTTGATACCCAATACCGCGGCGGTGGCCTCCCCCGGATTAGAGGCTGGCGGTATTCTGATTGATTACACCGCAGGCTATGGCAGCTCTGCTGCAGCCGTGCCCCAAGCCTTTAAAACCGCCATGATGCTGCTGATTGGGCTGTGGTATGATCAGCGCGTTGCGGTGACAACACCGGTGCATGGGCTTTTGTTGCCGCAGGCCGTTGCGGCGCTGCTTGAGCCTTATAAAATCAGGCGGCTAGGGTAAGGCCAAACGGAACGTAATGGCGGAAATCCGCATCGCGGCTGATGAGGGGGAGGTCGTGATCCAAACAATGCTGTGCGATGAGGGTATCCGCCAGACGTGCTTTAAGGCGCTTTTTTAGCAGTTTCGCCCGCAACAAACCCGCACGCTGCCAAAATCCGGTCATAATCTCCAGTGTGGGCAGATTCTCAAGCCAGACAATTTGTTGCATATCGAGCCGGGGATTACTAAGTATTTCTGTTTGCACCACTTGGGGAATAATCAGGCGTTTTTCTGATAAAGCAGTATCAATAAGTGCAACGTCTTTGTCATGGTCACGCTTTAAATTGTCACGGTCTAGAAAAGCAATAAGCGAGCTTGTATCTACTGCAACCATGGGCGGTCTTTATCTTCGCGAAGATCTTTAAGGTCGATAGACATTTTAACTGTGCCGCGCATTTCAAGAATTTTTTTATAGACTAGGCTTCGCTGTAACAGCAACAAGCCCTCTTTAATGGTTTCTGTAATGCCTTCCCCTGTTTGTTCCTGAGCATCGCGCAGCAGGTCACAAGGGACGTGCACTGTGATTTTTTGTGTTTGCATTTTCATGTACATGATTATGCCATAAACACTTACGGCATGCAAGCCGTAAAACCAGAAAATGGTAAAATTCCCCCGATACGCGCATATAAAAATCTTTTTCCAACCCGCAACTTTAAGCTCTTGTTAACCCCCTTCCCGTAATCATGGGGTCAACGACAAGCGGCAGCCACACGGCCAAATCGCGAGCCACCCGGGGTAGGAAACAATAAGGGAATACGACATGGAGCGATGGGCTTTTCAAACTGGTGTCAACACCAATCTGCCGCAAGAGGCATTGTTTGGTCGCTTAGTTACGGATGCGCTGGAAACACTGGCGCAGCCCACAGCGTTACAGCTCTCTGGCTTTGCCTTTGCGGTGGGTGAGAAACTCGCCCGTTGCCGCAGCGCGCGCATTGCCCCCGATGCCTCGACCTTAGCCGAATTAAAGGCGCTCTATACGATTCTGAGTGAGCAGCGCCAGATGAAGTTTTTTAACAGCTACGCCGCGCTGGATTACACGGCGCTGTATGATTTAGTCGCTGATGAGCCAACCAAAGCCGGCGATTCCGGCCATACCCCCGCCGATGTGATTGCCATGGTGGATGTGTATAACGCGGTGTGGAATCTGCATTATCGCCAGTTTGAAATCGAGCCTGCAACCGCGCTCGCGGAATGGAATATCGGTGATGCTTATCAAACCCGCGCTGTGCGTGCTGTTTTGTTTGATATTGCCTTTGACCGTTTGAATCATCTGTGCCGCGCGATGGTGGACAGCTGTTTGGATTTGCAAAACAGCGAACAACCCGACCGCATCAAAAAAACCGTGAACAACAAACGCAATCTGATGATTAACATCTTGATTCACCGCGAAGAAGCGCAACAGCTTCTGGATAATCGCCTGGCGGGTCAATCGCTGATGGCGCAGGCAGCAACGCTGAAAGGCCTTGCCGAGCATCTGAAAAAGAACAGCAGCCGCAGCTTTTACAAAAATGACAACGGTGGGTTGATGGTGGCGCTGCCACCTGAGGCGTAATTGCTATGCGGCGTGACAAGCCGCGCTTGAAGACCTAAGTTAAACCCCATGTCCTGGTTTTCCAAAATACCGTCCCTGCCAGAAGTAGCGCGCCCTGAAGCCGCGCCGCCGCCGGACTTCATGCCGGATGAGGCTTTTTTGGCGCTGGTTGACCTTGAGCTGGAGCGCATCGGCAAGCACCACGCCGGGGTGCTGGCGGTTGAAGCGCTCACGCTGGTGCAGCATTTTGATGTTGAGCCGCAGCCCAGCCCCTTTGATTTTGCTGAGCTTCGCGCCGTAACGCTGCTCCTTGCCAATAAATACGGCGTCGAGGCCTTACAGCGTTTCTGCGCGGCAAAGACCCACGAATCCTTGTGGGAGCTCACCCGCCGCCAGTTTAGTGACGCCCCCGAAGGGTATCAATCCTGGCGCGCGCTGCTTTTGGAACACGCGCCCCGCGTAGAGCTGGATGAGCTTGAGCGCGAACCGCTGCATTTTCTCATCGAATGGCGCGATGAAGACCCGCGCCTAGAGGCGGAAAAGCTGCGTATCCTTAGCAAAGCTAGCTACAAAACCCTCACCGCGCTGCTGTTGCTCTTGGCCGAGCGCGAAATGCAACTCATTGAATTTGATGCGCCCGTGCATCCCGAACCGGAACGGCATGATTACAAGCTCTGGCAGGGTATTTCCCAAACCCGCCTGATGCGCGAAGCCGTCACCACGCTCTGGTGCGCGCATCCGAAAACGCCGAAAGATTACCGCGAAAAACTCGCCGGAAAATCCGCGCTTGAGCAGTGGCGGTTTTTAGAGCCGCGCCGGGACAGGCTTTAGGCTCACTGCCAGAACGCAAACGTCATGATTCGTATGACCCTCACCCGATCTACACCCTGCAGGGTGTAGATCGACCTCTCCCTTTTAGGGAGAGGTGAATTCTTTATAATTCTCAGATATATCGTTTATAAACATATGCTTGAAATATGTAAAGAACCCCCTCTCCCTGAAAGGGAGAGGGTCGGGGTGAGGGTCAAAAGCTTACTTAAAAAATGCCCCTTACGAAAGTCCCCTCCCCATGCACGCCGATTTAAACGAACGCATCACCCTGCAAACCCTTAATAACGCCAGCGACACCGCCGGGGGAAAAACCCGCAGCTGGACAAGCGCGGGCGACGTCTGGGCGGCGGTTGACAGCAAAGCCCTCCCTGAAGACCTGCGCGGTAATGCCCTCCGCACCGGCACGCTCTACACCATCACGGTGCATGGCGACACCACGCTCAGCGCGGATATGCGCATTCTCTGGCGCGGTAAAACCTTGCGCATCCTACGCCTTCCCGATGTGCCGCCGCGCTATCTCTACCGCACGCTTGAGTGCGTCAGCGCCGATACGCTGGGTTAACTGCACGCGGGGCGTCATCCCGACCGAAGCGTAGCGCAGCGGAGGGATCTCCGCGCGATTCGGAGATTCCTCGACTCCCGCACGCTGCGCGGCGTTCGCTCGGAATGACGCTCTTAAAAATTAAAATTCCAAGGATTCCCCCATGACCGCAGCCCTCGCCTTACAAAAAGCTGTCTATTCCCGCCTCACGGGCGACACCGCCCTGATGGCGCTTATCAGCGGTGTGTATGATGTCGCCGATAGAGCCGCCAGCTACCCCTATATCACCATCGGCGCGGATACAGTAGATGCTTACCTAACGAAAACAACCAGCGGCTTCAACGTCTTGCTGCGCCTGGATATCTGGACAACGGCGCTAGGGCGCAGCCCCGGCAAAGCCATTGAGAACGAAGTTTACCGGCTGCTCCACCGCGCCACTTTCACCATTACCGGCTTCACGCTGATCGATTGCCAGTTCGACAGCAGCGAATCGAGCTTAGAAAACAGTGACCGTTTGCTGCGCGGCACGCTGCGCTTTCGCGCCCTTATCCAACTTTAACATCCATTTTTCAGGAGCCATCCCATGCCCGCCTCCAAAGGTCGCGATTTTCTTCTCAAACTCTTCATCGCCGGCAGCTATCAAACCGTTGGCGGTCTGCGCACCAACACCCTCACGGTCAACAACCGTGCGGTTGACACCAGCAACAAATCCAGCGGCGAGTGGCGTCAGCTGCTAGCAAACGCCGGCATCCGCAGCCTGACGCTCTCCGCTGCCGGGGTGTTCGATGATTCCGCCGCTGAGGAAACCCTCCGCGCTGCCGCCTTTGCCGGAACGGCGCTCAATACACAGATGACCTTCGGCAATGGCGACAGCCTCACCGGAAATTTTCTGGTCAGTCAGTATGAACGCCTCGGCGAATTTGACGGCGCGGAAACCTATGCCGTTACGCTCGAATCGGCGGGCGCGATAACCTTCACGGCGGGGTAAACAGCCATGCACACCAATGAACACCTAGGCCGCCTCGTGGTTGACATCGGCGGCGAGACGCGCACGCTTTCCCTGCCGTTTTCTGCGCTCTTGGCGGTTGAGAACACCCTCGGCGAGGGCATTTTCGCGCTGCTGAACCGCTTTGCCAGCGGCGCGCCGCGCCTTCAAGACGTCGCGGTGCTGCTGCGCGAGGCGTTGGCCGCAAACGGTACAACACAAACTCTGGAACACCTCGGCACGCTGCTGCTGCAAGACGGTATCGCGGCGCATGTTGAAACCGCAACCCGGCTATTAGAGCTTACCTTCACCGAGGCACTCGCGGGAAAGCCTTAGCCGCCGATGCGGCCTCAAGGCTGGATTGGCGGCTGTTGCAGCGCGTCGCGCATGGCGTCCTGCGGCTTTCTATCGCGGACTTCTGGGCGCTAACGCCCGCTTCCTTTGCCGTGCTTTTAGACGCATGGCGCTGGCGGCATGGGCTTTTAAACAATACAGCAACAGAGCCGCTGAGCCGCAGCGACTACCTCACCCTAAAACACACTCTCGAAAATAAGAAGGCACCCCCGCATGACGGATAACTCCCCTCTAGACCGCAGCGTCAGCACGCTTGAAGAACGCCTCACAACCCTTGCCGAGCGCACCCTGCCGCGTGCCGCCGCAACTGGTCTTGCCCAGATAAACCGGGACGTTCAGCAAAACGTGCGGGCGAATAAATCCGCGCTGGAGGATTTCGGGCGGAGCCTGCGCAGCAGCGTTTCCGGGGCGCTGGAAAATTTCGCAAGCGGCGCATTGCGCCAGCTTACTACCCAGCCGCTACAACAAGCCTTAAGCGGCGGGCTGTCGTCGCTGTTCGGCGGTTACCGCGCAAACGGCGGCGCGGTGATG
>JAJTHO010000097.1 GCA_021297975.1 Alphaproteobacteria bacterium | reverse complement strand
GAAGGCAGCATGGCGGCAATGCGGTTTTTCAGCCAGCGGGTCAGCACGGGTGCCCGGCCTCCCGTGCTTACTGCAATCTGCACATCGCCGCGCGTCAACACAGCAGGAAAAATAAAATCACACAGTTCCGGTCGGTCAACCACGTTGACAAGGAGGCCGTGGGAGCGGCATAGGGCGGCGAGGTGGGTGTCTTTTTCAAGGCAGTCTGTTGCGATGATGGCGCCCGTGGCTGTTTGTTCCGGCAATAATATAAGGGTGTCAAAAAAAGTATAGTCGACACCGTGTTGCTTTAAAATTTCAGCTTTAGCTTCAAGTTTTTGATAATCACCGACCAATAAGAATCGATGATTTTTTGAGTTAAGTCCTATAAAAAGCGCGTGCATACTAAATCTAATGTAAATGTATCAAGATCTTTGTAAAGCGTAGTTCCTATAGTTCTGAAATTGAACAATATTATTGTAAGATTCTTCACCAGGAAAAATCCCTTGTTTGGAAATGTTTCCTTTCCATGTGGCAAGCAGCGTGGATTCAGCGAGATCCTGCCTAGCCTTATCAGCATTGATTCTGCCACTATTACGTCTTTCTATCGCTGTTTGACCAGTTCGACCATCAAAGGATGCAAGATTTGCAGCCATACCTAGATCTGCAATAGGACGCTCGGCAACCGCTAGGCCAGTCGGCAACTGTCTGAATTTGATGTTGGATTGTGTTTTTGATGGTCTGTCTTGTGCACGGTACAGCGGAATGCGGATGCGGAAAAACCAGAAATTCCAGTCAATAAGATATTCTTCATCAGGAACCTTTAATTCTTCTTTTGGCGAAACTGCATGTCCTAAGCCGGCTTCTAGTTGATCCCATATGTTACGCATGTTTTCGTTAGTTGATTGCATATGCTTAGAGGCGGAATCCCACGGGCCAACTTCACGGTTGCGATGACGTACCTCGGCAAAAGCATTTAGCGAAGCCATCATGTCTTGGGCGCCATTAGCCGTCATAATGTAATGATCTTTGATAAAGGGATTTTCTTTGGCTTCATCATAATTTATGCCATTTGCAGCGCAGTACTTTTCATTATTCCCCAACTTATATTGATTGCCGTCATGAAACTGCAACAGACCATTTTCTGATTCTGGATCATAAGGATAATACATGCGACCTTTTGCGCCCGGATATTGGGCATCAAAAGCAAAGAAAAGATGCAGTTTACGTTGCGCGAACTGATTCTCAAGAAGAGGTATCTCACCACTTTTGCCGGCGTCATGGTGGTGCATCCACCCGATATTGCCTTGCACAGGTTCCATACGGGGAATGTTGGTGGGGTTGTTTGCAGAATCAATAAAAGGGATTTTCTCGTGTATCGAGAAATCAGGATTAATGGCCTTCAGATCGTTAAAAAGAGTTTCTGCTTTATGCGGGGTCATCACCATATAGGTGGGCATAAAGGAATCTTTGCTGCTGGGTTTTAAGATGTTGTCGTTGTATTGATTCTTAAGAAAGCACCCATTTGAAGACAGTGCATCGCTAAAGCTTTGAGTGTTACCAGCATTATCTTTAAGAGCGTCACGCTTTTCCGCATCCGACTTGCCTTGAAGCTTTCCTTTGAGTTTAAGTAGATTTATATAATCAATTTGCAGCATGTACCCGTGCCACTCTTTGAAGATAGGCTTTACGGTATCGGGGCTGGCCATATACTCATTGATATTGCTTATAAGGCTTCTTGCTTCATCAATGATCGGCCTACCATAGTTATCCAATAAATCCCTGCCGCTACTATCACATTTACGCGCAATAAAACACATGCCATTTTGCGCAACAACGGGCGTTTTTACACTTGGCTCAAGCGAAGGATTAAGAAGTGGGTGCGGGCTTTCCGACGTAAGCATGGTGAAACTTGATTTCGGACTTAGCTGTCTGTAAAGATCTCGATATGACGTAAGAATACCCTTCATGTAGCCGCAAAATTGCTGACATGTTGGGGGCTTGTCGTCCTTGTGTGCCGCACGTATCTCAGGATAATTTTGTGCAAGACGGTTCCATCCTTTGCGTGTCAGGGTAAAGTCTTGCCCCATTTTTGCCATGGCCTGCGCAGAACCGGCCGCTAAAACGGTTGCATAACGAATATGCTTGGCGAATTGATAAACATCCGTAAACGTCATGTTAGCTGAAGTGACAAGATTACGATAGTTGTGCATATGCTTCAATTGATCGGCCATCGAATGAAGCAGCATCGATTCAACATCACGAACAGCCGTAAGATTAGTGCCTAGCGGTATAAACGGTACCGTGTCTTGAATGTTGTTCAGCCATTCCCGCGGATGTGTTGAGAAATAGCGAAATGTTTGAGATAATGTATCAGGATACTCGCAGTTTTCTGAACACGCCACCAAGCGCTGCGCTAGACGAAAGAATTTTCGATACCGCGCATCCCAAGAGCGTGTCATGCGCCTGCCAACACGAAGGCCGGCATCCTGACCGCCGCCAAAAACTATGCCATTGGTGCGTTGTGATATGAACGCAACGGAGAGAACCGTCATTGCTTCGTAGATGTCGTGTATGGTGTCGAAGGTTGTGTTGCGTTCCATTAAGTACATGGCATCTTGCAACAACTCTTTTTGCTCTTTGGTCGAATCATCTCCGTGCATTTCCGCGATAAGTTCATTTATGCTTTCGCGCAAATCTTGCAGGTCAGAAACATAAAGATTGTTCATCACTTGATGTGCAGGGTACGATACTGCATTACGTTGTTTGTATGCTTGCAACGTAGATAAAAAGTCCCCCCGAGCCTTCATCCGCCGATTGTACATCATGTTTTTTGCATGGTTTACGTTTTGTTCTGAACCAAGAGTTGTGGCGAGCTTATCGAAAGTCCACATATAGACTTTATCAGAAGATGTCATGTCAACATAGCTAAAGTTCCTTACGCTGCTGACTGCCTGTCCCGAATAATCGCAGAGTAAGGCGAGTGCGTCCGTTGCAGTAGGAGACATTTTATAGAGGTATTCATTAAGCTCACGCATTTTTGGAATTACCGTGCGTCCTGCTTTTGTCAGCGCAGTGTCCGCTTTCAATGCATGGTCAGTATATTGCCCTGTATCGGTATTGCCATTAAGCCGCTCGGCAACATTAGTAACGCGGCGTATTTGCCAGATAAAGTAGCCAACAAAAAAATGTTTCAGGAATACTGTTTTAAGGCGATCCCAGATCCATTGCACGGCAATGGGCAACGGCTTACCAACACTTGAATTATTACGCTTGGCGATATCACTGATATCATTAGACTCCATATTAAGTCCGTGATGCGCCGCCTTTTTAGTTTCGGTGCAAAATGTTCCAATATGTTCTTTAAATTTACCATAAACAGAGTTCTCTGTGTTTCCGGTAACTTGACCGGTCGCTTTTTCAAATGCGTCTAGAACCAGTTTTTGTTGTTCTGCTGGTAATGTTGCAATTTTAGCGCGATATGTAGCGTATTGATCGAGTTCCCTTGGAAGAGTAGCTCCGTTCAAAACACCTTTAAGGGCGTTTCCCTTCTGTATCAACGTATTGACTATAGCTTGCTTTGCGTTTTTTTGATCGTCTTTTTTTTCTATGGCTACTAAAGCGGCATAGTCGGCAATCAAATGTAAGTGGGGGCGAACGTCATCACCGCACGCCTGAATCAAGTTGTACGAGAATGCAGTATCAAGGTGCTCTAAAAGAGTTTTTGCCATTTATTTACCTGGTTATTTTATATAATCAGGTAAATTACGCTCATTGTAAACAAGTATTTTGTCAAATGGCATTATATTTGCATGGTAAAAAGTAATATAAATCACTATTTGCCCAATATCTGCCCTATCCACCCCTTGGTCTGCTTCTCCTGAACCCCATTTTGCCGCAATCGGTCGTTCAAATTCCCCCAATCGACGCTATCCAGCGCCTGATCCTGATTAAAACAGGAAAACACCACGGTTTCCTTCCCCGTCACCGGATCCACATGCCGTTGCAGGCACTGAGCACATATTTCCTTCATCATGCATTGCATCGGCGAGTTGATGGAGCCAATGGCGCAATGGCCGGGTTTGAGGGCGGATTTCAGCACCGTGTGCCGCGCCTCAGCCACCGCACGCATCATGCGGTCAGAGCCAATGGCGATAAGGTGATCAATGGTGTTAAGAGGGATGAGGGGTGCGGCATGAGGCATGCTTGTCGCGCCGGAGCCTAGCGAAGGCTGAAGGCTTCCGTTGTGATACGCCAGCATCGCCTGAACAATGTTGCCCGTGAAACTCAAATCCTGCGGGCGCGTGGGCTGAAAACCCGGCGCTTCATCAGAGCACCAGACAATCTGATCCGCCGCCGCTTCAATTTCCGCAACCTTATACCGGTCTTGCAGCGCCTTATAGCCTGCGAAATACAGCACTTTCGAGCCCGCCGCCCGCAGCGCCGCGCCGATGGAGAACAGCACCGCGTTGCCAAGCCCGCCGCCCGCCAGCAGCACGTTTTCCCCGCGTGGAATCTCTGTCGGCGCACCCGTGGGGCCCATCAGGATAATCGGCTCACCGGGTTTTAAGGTGGCGCACAGATTCGATGAGCCGCCCATTTCCAGCACAATCGTGCTGAGAATCCCGCGCTCTTTATCCACCGAAGCGCCCGTCAGCGCGAGGCCTTCCATGGCCAGCATCGTGCCGTTCCGCCGTTCAGCCAGCGCCTCAAAATTTTGCAGGCGGTAGAACTGCCCCGGCTCAAAGGCGCGGGCAGCGGCGGGGGCGAGCACCTCAACGTCCACAATGGTGGGCGTCAGGCGCGTTACCCGGTGCACGCGGGCGCGCCAGTCGGTGTTGACCAAATTCCTCAGTGCCTCAGCCGTTACAGCAGAGGGCGCACGTCGGCGCAATACCGCCGACACACTGGAATACCCTTGCTTGGCGCTACCCATGGCTTTGACCACATTCCCTGCAAACGAGGGGTGCAAATCACCAAAAAACGAGACAAAGCGGCTGTCATCGGTTTTATGCATCAAGACTTGCGGCGTTGCCGGTTTGCTGAGCCGTTCGGGGTGAACCGTCTCCCCATCCGCATCGACAGCGCGGAAGTATTTCCCGTCCAGCTCTAAAAAGGTTTCTTCCCGCGCCAGCACGGTGTTGGGCTGCGTTCCGGCGGCAACTAAAATTGTTCGCGCGGGCAGGCGTTTATCCGCGCCGTTTGCATCCTTACAGACCAGCGCGATGGCCGCGCCGCGCTCGTCCAGCTCAACTTTGCGGGGGGTGAGGTTTTCAGCAAAGAAAATCCCTTCTTCCAGCGCCTTGTGCACTTCTTCGTGATTCAGCGTATAGCTCGGCGCATCCTGCAACCGGCGGCGATAGGCGAGGGTGCTGCCGCCCCATGCTTGGAGCAAATGAATGGTATCCTCGCCCCGTGCCCGCGCCGCCCGCAATTGCCGCGCATGATCCAGCCATTCATCGGCGGTTTCGCGCTCTTCCGGGTTCAGCCCGGCCAGAAACGCCGCGCTGTCCATCGCTTCAAAACGCGTCAAAAACTTTTCCACCTGCACGCTGTAATACGCCAAGGACTCCGTGGCCGTATCAATCGCCGTCAGCCCGCCGCCGATAACAACAATCGGCAACCGCACGGTCAGGTTTGCCAGTGAATCCGCCTTTGCCGCGCCGGAAAGCTGCAGCGCCATCAGGAAATCTGATGCCTGCCGCACGCCGCGTGCCAGCTTGTTATCCATATCAATCAGCGTTGGCTTGCCCGCACCAAGGCACAGCGCCACATGGTCAAAGCCCATGCTAAACGCGCTCTCAACCGTCACCGTGCCGCCAAAGCGCACGCCGCCAATCATGGTAAACTGCGCCCGGCGCTCAAGCAGCAGCCGAATCACTTTCAGGTAATTTTTGTTCCAGCGCACGGTGATGCCATATTCCGCAACGCCGCCAAAGCCCGCCGGGGTGCGCTCACCCAGTTTTTCATAAATCGAGGTAATGTCTTTAATCGGCTCAAACACTTGACGCGCACCATACGCATCCACGCCGGACAGCGCAGGCGCGAGCGGCTCAATCTTCAGGCCGTCAACCCCCACCACCGTGTGCCCATCGTTCATCAAATGATGCGCCAGCGTATAGCCCGCAGGCCCCAGCCCCGCGACGAGGACTTTATACCCGGAATCCTTCAGCGGTAGCGGACGGCGGATATTCAGCGGGTTCCAGCGGGTCAGCAGGCTGTAAATCTCAAAACCATAGGGGAGATGCAACACATCATCCAGCGTGCGCGTTTCAATCGCCGGGATGTTCACCGGCTCTTGTTTTTGATAGATGCACGACTTCATGCAATCGTTGCAGATGCGATGGCCGGTTCCGGCGCACATCGGGTTGTTGATGGTGATAATCCCCAGCGCACCAATCACATGCCCCGCCGCTTTCGCCTCGTTCATTTCCGAGATGTGCTCTTCCAGCGGGCAGCCCGCCAGCGTCACTTTATGCTGATTTTGCTGAAACGCGCCAGTTTTCTTGTCTTTCAGGCCTTTTGAGCAGCTGTCTTTCCCCTGATGCTGACACCAGATGCAGTAATTTGCTTGGTCAAGCGCCGCTTCAAGCGAAAAGCCGTTGTCGGTGAGGTCAAAGCCGTAGCGTGCGCGCAGTAGCTGGTCGGGGAGTTTATACATCGTCACCCCGTCGCGGACGGTGCTTTCCACCGGGACGAGGTTTTCCGCGTCCAGCTTGTGCGGATGGCGGAACAGCACCGAATCGGCGGGCGGGTTTATTGACGCAAAGGCGCAGTAACGCGCCGCAAGGTCAAGCTTCGCGGCGTTCTCCGCATCATCCTCCTGCCAGTTGAGGATAGCGCGGGCGAGGGCAAGCTCGAAGGTGTGTATATCATGGGAAGACTGACCCTCACCAAAAGTATGACCCTCACCCCCAGCCCCTCTCCCTGTTAGGGAGAGGGGAGTATCAGCGGCAAGAGAGCCCCTCTCCCTAACAGGGAGAGGGGTTGGGGTGAGGGTCTGCTGCAATTCCCGCCGCAGCGCTTCCCCATTAAACCCCGCCGCGTCCTCTGCTTTGTATTTCTTGAGCGCAACCCGCTGCACAAACAGCCGCTTTGCCGCAAACAGCGGCGCGAGGGCGGTATGTTGTTCCTGTAGCGCCGTCACCTCCGCCCGAATGCCAAACACCCCGGCAATAAAATCATCGAGGTGCGGCGCGAGGGCGAGCAGCAAATCGCCCTCGGCTTTTGCGTCCAGCGCGGCGGGTTCAGCGCGCGCGGTGAGCAGGCGGTTATACAGCGCCGTGTCGGCGGTTTTCAGATGGTCACAGAACTGCGCGTCCAGTGCGGCAAGACCAGTGCGGGTGTAGAGCGATAGGACATCAAGCATGAGAGAAATTTCCGTAACTAAACAGTGTATACTTCGAGTGCCTGTAACAGCTTGGGCACTTCATGCGCTAAAGTACCCCAGATAAGCTGTTCATGGATATGTTCATATTCATGACGATAAACATTGCCCGATGCACGAATTTCCCGCCAGGGAATATCCGGGTGCCGCGCTGTGGTTGAGGCGCTTAGTCGCCTCGATGCCTCTGAGATGATTTCCAAACACCGTGTGACGGCAAGATAGGTGCGTCTGTCGGCAATAAACGCATCAAGCGTCATCCCGGCTACAAAGCCCTGTGCTTCTGCTGCATAATCACGAATGTGCAGAATGGCTTCTTTTTCCTTATCAGAAAGCATAAAGGGCATCCCGCTCTGCCGCCGGTTTAATCCGCGGCGTTAAGCTGCGGCGGTTGGCAACATCAATTTTGGTATCAAATAAATCCTGTATCTTCAGTATAATGCCAGTGTACTGCCAGACGCCGCCGCGAAAATCATCACGCAAATCAACAAAAAGATCAATGTCGCTTTCTGGTGTGTTCTCGCCCCGCGCCAGCGAGCCAAAGAGGGCAATATGCTGCACCCCTTCGCTTTCCAGCTCTGCCTGATGCGCCTTCAGCGT
>JAJTHO010000001.1 GCA_021297975.1 Alphaproteobacteria bacterium | reverse complement strand
GCGTGGTCATGCCGCGTTTATCGCGGAAAAAAGGCAGTATACTGCGGAGCCTAAAGGGTGAAAGCATCATAAAAAACTCCACATACATCAAAAATTATACGCATTCAATGTAACAAGGAAAGTGTTAAAAAAGGGTTAACGGTTCTAACCACGTCCTTACTGCAGGCAGCAAAGAACCTTCAATCACGGCTTTTTAAACGCAAAATTATCCGAATAGCTTTTTGCAATCATGGCGCGGGTGTGCGCGGGCTGCACAACAGCTTGCCAGCCTTTGGCGGCGGCAAAGGCAACGGCCTCATCCATCGTATCAAAGCACAGGCGAATTTCTGACAGGGTATCCGCGCTGCTGACCCAACCCATTAGCGATTCAGCATCTTTACGGCTTGGCGATACCGGCTCTAAAACCCATGCTTTGGTTTTAGCCTGTCCGGATTGCATCGCGGTTTTGCTGGGCTTGTAAATGCGAACCTGCATGGGTGCCTCGTTTGTTACACCGCGCTTAGCGATATAGCGAGACATGTGCAATTCTTTTCTTAATGTTGTTCTTGTTGCGTGCGGGGCTGCACGTGTATAACTTTTATTATGACGCATGTACTTTTCCTGCTGTTTTTAGGGGTTTTGAGCGTTACTGCTGCCGCGCAGGCGCCTACAACTGCACCCGCCGCTGCGCCGCTCAGCGTTAAGCAGCAAGCCGCGCTTTTTATCGACACCTGGCAGCAGCAAAGTTTGTTGCAACTTACTGATATGAGCGTCCCGGAAGCCGTGCGGATACAGCGTTTCCGCCAGATTTATCGGAGCGCCTTTGATGTGCCCGCAACGGCGCGTTTTGTTTTGGGGCGCTACTGGAACGTGGCCACGCCGCAGGAGCAAAACGAGTTTATGCAGCTCTTTGAGCATCTGCTCATGCAAACATACCGGCAAAAATTGCGCCGCTATAAGGGGCACAGCGCGAAAGTTTTGGGCGCATCAGATTTGCCCAATGGGCAGTATTTGGTTGGTGCAAGCTTTACCAATCCTACTACCGGACGTATTGCGCAATTAGGCTGGCAGGTGGGTATTTCTGGTAATCGTTTTGTGATACTAGATTTGCAAATTGAAGGGTTCAGTGTCGCGGGTCTTTTGCGCAATCAATACGCGGATGTTATCCAGCGCGGCGGCGGGCGGGTAGAGGCGCTGCTCTATCAGTTGCGCCTTGCGGTCAGCGAGGGCGGGACGGTGATTCGTTAAAGCTCTTGTGAATTAACAGATGACAAGCGCCGCATGAGCCGCTATCACCCCCCAATAATAATACCGCAGTATGAAGAGGGAAGTTTCGCATGGCCGTACTTGTAAACAAAAACACCAAAGTGATTTGCCAAGGTTTTACCGGCGCGCAGGGTACGTTTCACTCTGAGCAAGCTATTGCTTACGGTACAAAGATGGTCGGCGGCGTAACCCCAGGCAAGGGCGGCACAACGCATCTGAATCTTCCCGTTTTTGACACCGTGCACGATGCAAAATCCAAAACGGGTGCGGATGCCAGTGTTATTTACGTACCGCCTCCTTTCGCGGCCGATGCGATTTTAGAAGCCATTGATGCGGAAATCGCGCTGGCTGTTTGCATCACCGAAGGCATTCCGGTGCTGGATATGGTGCGGGTGAAACGCGCCCTGCAAGGCTCTAAAACACGCCTGATTGGCCCCAACTGCCCCGGCATCATCACCCCCGGTGAATGCAAAATCGGCATTATGCCCGGCCATATTCATAAGCGCGGCAAGATTGGCATTGTGTCCCGTTCCGGCACGCTCACCTATGAAGCGGTGGCGCAGACAACCGCTGCGGGTCTCGGCCAGACAACCTGCATCGGTATCGGCGGCGACCCGGTAAATGGCACGAACTTTATTGATTGTTTAGAGTTGTTCCTGGGCGATCCAGAAACCATCGGCATCATCATGATTGGCGAAATCGGCGGCGACGCGGAAGAGCAAGCCGCTGAATTCCTGAAGCAAAGCAAGGTGAAAAAGCCGGTTGTTGGCTTTATCGCTGGCGTAACCGCCCCTCCAGGCAAGCGTATGGGGCATGCCGGTGCGATTATCGCAGGCGGCAAGGGCGATGCGGGCAGTAAGATGGACGCCATGCGCAGCGCTGGCATTGCCGTGTCGCCATCCCCGGCAAACCTTGGCACGACGATGGATGCGGTGCTTAATGGTAAGCCGATTCCCTCGATTAAGGCGGCTTAAACCGCTGAGTATAACACCATCCCCGCCGCCATTTTTGTGAAGATAAATTTGGGGTGGGGATGGTTTTTATTGAGAACTTCAGTCTTTTTCAGTGCCCCAACCGCTGCGTGCGCTAATCGCCCTGATTAACTTTTGCCCAATAACCTAAGCGCACCGCTGTCCGTTGCAGCGGTGGGTACGCCTTGCCCTTATACGCATCCGCAAGGAATTCCCGCGCCTTTTTATCGTTATAATCAATCGCAATCGTGACATCCTCCGGTTTAAACGGACTGGCCAGTGCGTTAACAAAAGCCTGCGCTAAAACGGTGCCGAGCTGTCCATCTTGCGGGGCTTTTTGATAAAAGGTGCCGTCTGTTCCCAGCTTAAGTGTGCCGAGATAGTGTATCGTTCCCGATTCTAGCGTCACCGCGCCGTAATACGGCAAACTAGTAATAGGATGAACACCGGCCTTGCCGCCCCAATCCTGGCTAACCTGCACTGCCGTTATAATATAGCTCCCCGCTGGAACGGCAACGAGCGCCGGGCTATAGCCCCATAGAGACGTCTGCCCATTGCGATATTTAAAGGTTTGCTGGGGGTTATCTTGGTTTTGAAACAGGACATCGGCGGCGAAGTCCATCCCCTCCACCGCAAATAAAACTCCCGCCATGTTAGCGGGCAACGCGCCGCTGCTATCCAATTTTAAGGCATCACCCTGCTGGCCACGCCCAGCACAGCTGATAAGAAGAAACATTAACAAAAGGTAACTTGCACGCATACTGCATCTTTTGTAAAACTATAGTTACCAACACAAGAGGTTTTTTTTATGCGTTCTGCCTGGCTTTTACTCACCGTTGCGCTTCTTTCCGGGTGCGCCAAAAACATAGACGGCAATACCTATACAGACCAGCAGGCTGGTGAGGCCTCGCAAACCTATCAGGCCGTGGTACTCAGCGTGCGGCAGGTAAAAATCAACTCCGGCGACAAGCTCAGCGATAACGGCATGGGCATCCTGCTGGGCGGCGCGGCGGGCGGTTTGGCCGGGAACAACATCGGTAAAGGCAAAGGCAATGTGGCCGCCACCGTTGGCGGCGCGGTGGCGGGCGCAGCGTTAGGCGCGTTGATTCAGGGCGCGGCGAGCGATCAAGACGGTCTTGAATACGTGGTGAAATATTGGGATGCTTCAACCGGAACAGTTACCACCAAGGAATATGCCCGCCAATCGTGTACACATGGCCGCACCCAATGCGAAGCCGAAGCGCGCACCACACAGGCCAACGAGCGCCTTATTACTATGGTACAGGGCTTAACCCCCCGCATTGAGCCGGGTACGCGCGCCTTTCTGATTATCACCCCTAATGGCCGTTCGCGCCTCGTGCCGGATTATTCCGGTGCGCCGCAGGTGAACCAACAAGCGATTGATACGGTGGTTAAACCAGCAAAGAAATGATCCTTGCCTGAAACGATGCTTGCCAGCCGCACGAAGAGCCGCTAGAAAATCACGTTCCACGGCGGGCATATAGCTCAGGGGTTAGAGCGCTACGTTGACATCGTAGAGGTCCGAGGTTCGAGACCTCGTATGCCCACCAGCCTTCGCTCAAGGAGCTACGGCTCGGCAAGCCAGCCCAGGCGAAATTTTTAGGAGGGGTATTCCACATGGCCGATCGCGGATTGATGCTGGTGTTATCCTCCCCCTCTGGCGCAGGAAAAACAACCATTTGCCGGGAACTACTTCAACGTAATACCACCCTGAAAGCCTCCATTTCCGCGACAACCCGCCCGCCACGCCCGGGTGAGGTGGACGGTAAGGACTACTTTTTTCTCTCTCCAGAAAAATTTCAAGAACACATCGATACCAAGGCACTACTCGAATACGCCAGCGTGTTTAAGCATAATTACGGCACGCCGCGCCAGCCGGTGGATGATGCGCTGAATGCGGGCTATGACATGCTGTTTGATATTGATTGGCAGGGCGCGCAGCAGATTAAGCTGATTGCGCGGAAAGAAATGCTGTCGATTTTTGTCTTGCCGCCGTCTTTAGAAGAGCTGCATCGCCGCCTTGTGGGGCGCGGTCAGGACAGCCAGGAAACGATTACCTACCGTATGAGCAAGGCGCTTGAAGAAATCGGCCACTGGGCAGATTATGATTATGTGATTATCAACCGCGACCTAGACCGTAGTATTGCCGATGTCGAGGCTATTTTGCGGGCGGAAAAGCTGCGCCGTAACCGGCAGGACGGCTTGACGGATTTTGTGCGCGGGTTGAGAGCAGAGATTGATAGTCATCAAGGTTAATCGTGCTGATTAATTGAATTACCTCGATGGTGATTTTTATCACGTTTCCCCGCAGTATACAGGCCTAGCCTAGGTTCAGGGAGGAAAATTATGAAAATTCTTTTTCGTCGTTTCCTGCAGGATACTAATGGTGTTGCTGCTTTAGAATACGGCATACAGGCCGCTTTGATTGCGGTTGCGATTATTCCGTCGGTTACTTTTTTAGGTCAGCAACTCTCAAGCACCTTCAGAAAAGTAAGCAGCAGTATTGCAGTGGCCAACACACAAAGCTAACGCGGTATAATCGAGCCAAGCCCACTTTTGATGGGCTGCATCAAGTATAAATCCTCCAGCCGCCGCACCCGGCTGAGCGCAACATAAAGATGCCCCGGCGCAAACACGCCGCCGGTGAGATCAAGCGCAGCTTGCTCCAGAGTCAGGCCTTGCGCTTTGTGAATGGTGGTTGCCCAGGCGAGGGTGAGCGGTAGTTGCTCATAGCTACCCACGGTCTTCTCACCCATTTTGCCCTTGCTATCAACATCATAGCGGATGGCTTTCCATGTCTCGCGCCCAACGGTTACAACGCGGGTATGACCGGCATAGCCTGATTCCAAGAGCACTACTACCTCATCAACCGAACAGCTTTTCACTGTGCCCAGTGTGCCGTTTACCCATTGTTTGCCGGTGGTGTCGTTTTTGGTAAACATCACCCGTGCGCCGGGTTTGAGGGTCAATAGCTTTGGCGCGGGCTGCGTGCTGCTTTCAGCGAAGCTGCCCTTGGCTTGGGCAGTATAGCTGGTGGCTTTGCTAGTTAATGCCGCAAGCTTGCGCTGGTTAATACTGTCGGCGGTGGCGTTACGCGGCGTCAGAATGATGGCGGCTTCGGGAATCTGCGCCGCCTGTGTGACCCGTTGATTGAAAAAAGTAGTGGTCTCTGTGCAGAGCCCGCCTTGGCGCATTCGTTGTAAGTTGGCAATAAATTCTGGGTCGGTTTGGCGAAAAATCTCCGATAGGTTGATGCCCTTCCAGGGTATTTGCCGCGCCCAGGGGCTGCCCTTGATGCCGGGCTCGCTGAAGTGCTCAAAGAACGTGTCTCGTTCTGCATCATTAACAATCGGCGGCAGTTGAAAAGGATCGCCGACCAAACAGAGCTGCACGCCGCCCAAAAGCTGCTTCGGATGAGGGCCGTGCTGTTGCAACAGGCGGCAAATGGCGCTAAACACATCTGCGCGCACCATCGACATCTCATCTATTACCAAGATTTCAAGCTGTTCCAGGATTTTCTTATTCACACCGCGCAGTGGTTGCGCGGGCGGAATAAAGGTGGGCTTAAGGCGAAAGAAAGAATGGATGGTCTCGCCGCCAGCGTTCAGTGCGGCAACCCCGGTGGGGGCAACAACGGCAATTTTTTTGCGCGTTTCACTACGGAAGAATTTCAAAAACGTGGACTTACCCGTCCCGGCAGGACCCGTCACGGCAAGGTGGCGATTTTCCTCTTCCAGCGCCGTGAACGCGGCGGCAAACTGCGGGGTGATGGTCAGCGCCGGTGGGGACGCAGGGTTTTCCTTGACGGCAAGCATCGGCTATTCCTAGATGCTGGTTGAGTAAACTGCAAGCATGTCGAGTCCTGTCCTTTCTTTTCAAGCGATGATACTGAAACTCCAGGAGTTTTGGGCTCAACACGGCTGCGCGCTGCTCCAGCCCTATGATTTGCCGGTGGGCGCGGGCACGTTTCATCCGGCAACCCTGCTGCGCGCGCTGGGATCTGACCCATGGTCGTGCGCGTATGTGCAGCCTTCACGGCGGCCAACCGATGGCCGCTATGGTGAAAACCCCAACCGGTTGCAGCACTACTATCAATTTCAAGTGCTGATAAAGCCCTCGCCGGATAACATCGAAACGCTCTACCTCGATAGCCTCCGCGCCATTGGCGTTATCCCGGAACAGCACGATATCCGCTTTGTTGAAGACGACTGGGAAAGCCCCACGCTCGGCGCGGCAGGGCTGGGCTGGGAGGTGTGGTGCAACGGTATGGAAGTCACCCAGTTCACCTATTTCCAGCAGGCGGGCGGGATTGAATGCAATCCGGTGTCGGTTGAGATAACATACGGCTTAGAGCGCCTTGCGATGTATATTCAAGGCGTTGAGAACGTGTTTGATTTGAATTTTAACGGCGGTGATGGCAGCAAAGAAAGCCCGAAAATCACCTACCGCGATGTGTTTCACCGCAGCGAACGTGAATATTCCGCCCACAATTTTGAACACGCCGATGTTAAGCAACTGCTGCGCCATTTTAGCGACGCGGAGGCCGAATGCGGCGCATTGCTGGCGCAACAGCTGGCACTACCCGCCTATGACCAGTGTTTAAAGGCCAGTCACGCCTTCAACCTGCTGGACGCGCGCGGCGCTATTGGCGTGACCGAGCGGGCAAATTATATTGGCCGGGTGCGCAACTTAGCCAAAACATGTTGCGAGCACTACGTGCGCTAGCCGATGCAGGCCTTTCCCCCCACGCACATCTATGCAACCGGCAAGCACAAAGACAAGCATCTCGCCGCTGTTGAAGCCGATTATCTAGGGCGTCTTGGTAGTGCCGTCACGCTAAACGTCAGTAACCCGCCCGTTACCGTGCGCGGCCAGCAGCAGGCCGAGGCGTTTTACGCCGGTGCGTTCCGCCGCGACGCGGTAGTGCTGGCGCTGGATGAGGGCGGAACTACCATGGGCAGTCAGGCGTTTAGCCAATTGCTCAGCCAAATAGCCGGGAGTTCCCGCACGCCGGTGTTTCTTATCGGCGGGGATGCTGGCCTGTTTCCAGAGCACTTGAAACAAGCACAATACCGCCTCGCGTTTGGGGCGATGACGTGGCCGCATTTGCTGGCGCGGGTGCTGCTGCTGGAACAGCTGTACCGGGCGCAGTGCATTCTGCGCGGGCATCCCTATCACCGGGAAGGGGCGCGGGCGTGACGACGGGTAAACTTGTTGCTGCATCTCTGCCGTATCATCCGGTGGCGGACATGTTTGCACGCTTCGCCGCAGAGCCGTATGCGCTGCTGCTTGATAGCCAAACCGGCGGCGGCGTGAGTTATATTGCCGTGCGTCCCCGCGACATGCTGGAGATTTTTGCGGGCACACCCGACCCCTTAAAGCAGGCGGCGGCGCTGCTCAACGCCGCAGGCACTACTGCTGCCTTGCCGGGTTTGCCGCCCTTTCAAACGGGCTGGGCGGGCGTGTGGCATTATGAGGCGGGGTGTACACGCGAAGGCATACCGCACCAGTACGAAGCAACAGAGCCGCTGATCGCCTTGGGGTACTACGATGTGGTGGCGGCCTATGATCATGACCGTAAACAAGCGTGGCTCATCTGGCAGGAAACGGCGGCGGCTAAGGCGGTAGTGCTGCGCGGATTGCTGGAGAGTGCACCCATGGTGGATGAGGCGGGTGCCGCACCCTCGTTGCTGTTCGCGGCTCAAGACGAGGGGCACTACGTCGACGCAGTGCGCCGCACGCAGGAGTATATCCGCGCCGGGGATATTTATCAGGCCAATGTGGCGCAGCGCTGGTGCGCGAAAACGCCACAAGACTACCAGTACTACACGGCCTTCAAGGCCTTGCGGGGGGCGCACCCCGCGCCGTATGCTGCGTATTGGCGCGGCCATGGTAGTGTTCTCCTCTCAGCCTCACCGGAGTTGTTTCTAGAAAGCGACGGCCAGACCGTTTCGGCGCGACCCATCAAAGGCACGCTACCGAGTAGTGCCGATGCAAATACGCTAAAAGAAGATCCGAAGAATCGCGCCGAAAACTTGATGATTGTGGATTTGCTACGCAACGATATCGCGCAGTCGTGCGTGCCCGGTTCAGTGCGCGTGCCGAGTTTGTATGCGCTGGAAACACACCCCACGGTGCATCATCTCGTTTCCACCATTACCGGTACGCTCAGCCCCGGCACTACCGCGCTGGATGCGTTTGTGGCAGCCTTTCCCGGCGGCTCGATAACCGGCGCACCGAAAATCCGCGCCATGGAGATTATCGCGGAGCTTGAACGTGCCCCGCGCCGCGCCTATTGCGGCAGCATCGGTTTTTTCAGCGCAACCGGGGCTCTCTCCATGAATATTGCCATACGCACGGTGATTTTTGATGCGCACACGGCAACCCTCTGGGGCGGCAGCGGCATCACCCACGGCTCAGACGCGGCGGCGGAAAGCATGGAGTGCGCGACAAAGATAAGCGGTATTCGCCGCTGCCTTGAAGAAAAGTAAACTCTGGCAAAAGTAAACTGTAGCTTGCATCTTTGCGCGCGGCTGTTATAAACGCCTTCCACTTGCCCTGGTGGCGGAATTGGTAGACGCACTAGTTTCAGGTACTAGCGGTCGAAAGACCTTGGAAGTTCGAGTCTTCTCCTGGGCACCATTCTTTTGTATCCCTTAGGCAACAGAATGTAAACGCGGCGTGCAAAATACGTTGCACGTTTATACCCGCGCGCTACATAGATTTTATGACATCAGCGCACCCCCTTGAACAGACACTCCTCAATGGCGGCAACGCCGCGTATCTCAGTGATTTATACAGCAGCTATCTCACCAGCCCCGGCAGTGTTCCCGCCGAATGGGGCGCGCTGTTTTCGGAGCTAGGCGGGCAAGCGCTGCCGCAGCAGGCACCCAGCTGGGGGCGGAAATTCGCGGCCAACAGCAACGATTTAGACGTTGGCGGGTTTGCGAGCCCCAAAACAGCCGCTGCGAAAGCAGGCAAAGACGCAAAAGCCCTTCCTGCGGCCAGTCTTGATGAGGCGCGCGCGATGGTGGTGGATTCCATCCGGGCGCTGATGCTGATTCGCGCGTACCGCGTGCGCGGGCATTTGGCGGCGAATCTTGACCCCTTGGGCTTAACGCCGCGTGCGCCGCACCCAGAGCTGGATTACCGCAGCTATGGTTTTACAGAATCCGATTTAGAGCGCCCGATTTATATTGATAACGTGCTCGGCCTTAATACCCCAACGCTGCGCCAGATTGTCGAGCGTTTGTACGCAACGTATGCCGGGCCCATTGGCGTTGAGTTCATGCATATTCAAGACCCGGCGGCCAAAGCCTGGATTCAAGAGCGGTTTGAGAACCAGCATTACACCCAGGCGGTGACAAAAGCGGACAAGAAAACCGTTTTAGAGAACGTGATTAAGGCCGAATACTTTGAGAAGTTCCTGCAGCTGAAATACACCGGCACCAAGCGTTTCGGGCTTGAGGGCGGGGATGTGACGATTGCAGCGCTTGAGGAAATGCTGCGGGTGAGCGCGGCGGCAGGCGTTCAAGAAGCCTATTTCGGCATGGCGCACCGGGGGCGGCTGAATGTGCTGTCGAACATTATCGGTAAGCCCTTTACCGCGATTTTCTCGGAATTCCAAGGCACACCGGCCAACCCCGAAGACGTGCAAGGCTCTGGGGACGTGAAATACCACATGGGCACAAGCCGCGACCGGGATATCAGTGGCCGCAGTGTCCATTTATCCCTAACCGCGAACCCCTCGCACCTAGAGGCCGTAAACCCGGTTGTAGCCGGGAAAGTGCGCGCGAAACAAGACCGCCTCAAAGACGCGGAACGAAGGCGCGTGATGGCCGTTATTATCCACGGCGATGCCGCGTTTGCCGGGCAGGGGGTTGTGGCGGAAACGTTCATGCTGTCGGACTTAGACGGTTATAAAACCGGCGGCACGTATCACCTGGTGATTAACAACCAGATTGGTTTCACGACCAACCCCAGAAACTCGCGCTCCAGCCCCTATTGCTCGGATGTTGCACGGATGGTGCAGGCGCCGATTTTCCATGTGAACGGTGATAACCCCGATGCGGTGGTGTTTGTGGCGCGGCTGGCCGCTGAATTCCGGGCAGAATTTGGCCGCGATGTGGTGGTGGATATTATTTGCTATCGCCGTCATGGCCATAACGAAAGCGACGAGCCGGCCTTCACCCAGCCGCAAATGTATAAAGCCATTGGCGCACACCCCACGCTGAGCACGCTGTATATCAAGCAGCTGGTTGCGGAAGGCACGCTGTCGCAGGGCGAATGCGATGCGGCGGTTGCGGGCTATAACGCGCAGCTGGATGAAGCCTTTATCGCTAGCAAAAACTATAAGCCCAACAAGGCCGATTGGCTGGAAGGCGCGTGGACAGGGCTTGAGGCCGCGAGCGGCGACGACCGCAAGGGGCGCACGGGGGTCAGCCTTGACCTATTGAAGCAGGTGGGTGAACGCTTGTGTTTTGTTCCAGAAGGTTTTGATCTGAATCCAAAAATCCGCCGCCAGCTGGAGGCGAAAGCCGCCATGTTTAAAACCGGCGAGGGGATTGATTGGGGTACGGGTGAGGCGCTAGCGTTTGGCACGCTTCTCGCGGAAGGTTCGGGCGTGCGGCTTTCCGGGCAAGATTCCGGGCGCGGCACCTTCTCACACCGTCATGCGGAATTGACTGACCAGACCGGCGAGGCGAAATACGTGCCGCTGTCGAATCTGTGGCCGGAACAGGGGCGGTTTGAAGTGCTGAACAGCCCGCTGTCTGAATTTGCGGTGATGGGCTTTGATTATGGCTATTCGCTGGCCGAGCCGGGCACGTTGACGCTGTGGGAAGGGCAGTTTGGCGATTTCGTTAACGGCGCACAGGTGATGATTGACCAGTTTATCGCCTCCGCCGAAACAAAGTGGCTGCGCATGTCGGGTATCGTGCTGTTGTTGCCGCACGGCTATGAAGGGCAGGGGCCCGAACACTCCAGCGCCCGCCCGGAACGGTTCTTACAGCTTTGCGCCGAAGACAACTGGCAGGTGGCCAATTGCTCAACCCCGGCGCAGTATTTTCATATCCTCCGCCGCCAGCTGCGCCGCAATTTCCGCAAGCCGCTGATTCTAATGACGCCGAAGTCCTTGCTGCGGCATAAGCTGTGCGTGTCAAAGCTGGAAGAATTCGGCGCGAACACAACGTTCCACCGGGTGTTGCCGGAAACGGGCGCGGATATCGTTGCCGACGGCAAGGTGAAACGCGTCGTTTTGTGCAGCGGTAAAGTTTATTATGATTTGCTGGAAGAGCGGCTGGCAAAGGGTATCAAGGATGTGGCCTTGGTGCGCCTTGAGCAGTTTTACCCCTTCCCGAAACAGTCGCTGGTTGACCAGCTGTCGCGTTATAAAAACGCGGAGGTGGTGTGGTGTCAGGAAGAGCCGCAAAACCAAGGCGCTTGGCATTTCCTCGATCGGCGCTTAGAGGATGTGCTTCAGGCATCGGGGCATAAGGGCAAACGCCCCGTGTTTGTCGGGCGGGCGGATGCGGCTGCGCCGGCGACGGGGCTGTATAAAAAGCATAATGAAGAGCAGGCGCGGCTTGTGGCGGAGGCGTTGAAGGTATAGGTTAAATGACAGGTAGAGAAGATCTTTACGCTCAATCTTGCAATGACGCGATTGCAGCAGCTGATCTGTTTGTAGCTTATGCAGACGCATCAAGTAACTATACAACGCCAATAGCGAGATCCCATTGGAATATTATTATATTTTCGCTTCTTTTAAGATCTATTTCGGGAGCTATCGAGCTTCACAATCTTATTGAGGCTGATAAAAGATATAAAAACAGGCTTCATGAAATTTGCCCGGAATCTTATAAGGGGACTGCTAATTTATAAATAGATTAAGATGATTTTCAAAAAGAACGAGCAAAGAAAGTTTAATCATCTCGAGGGACTTTGAATAGCAGCGCGTTCGCCTGCGGAACCGTGCAAGATAATGGCGAACATTGGCATTGAAG
>JAJTHO010000064.1 GCA_021297975.1 Alphaproteobacteria bacterium | reverse complement strand
TCTAGCCATGGCGCAAACACACGTTGTGGTGATTGATTACGGGGCGGGCAATTTGCGCTCGGCGGCAAAGGCGCTCGAGGCCGTGCGCCCCGATGCAACCGTCACCGTCAGCGCAGAGCCTACTGCCTTAAGCCGCGCCACGCATATTCTGCTTCCCGGTGTGGGGGCGTTTGCCGATTGCGCCGCCGGGGTGCGGGGCGTTCCGGGCTTGTTTGATGCGCTCCTTGAGGCAGTACAGATACAGCGCAAGCCGTTTCTGGGCGTCTGCGTCGGGATGCAGCTGCTCGCGGAAAAGGGCTTGGAACATGGCGAACACCAAGGTTTTGGCTGGATTCCCGGCGCTGTAACCGCGCTTCCCGATGAAGCCGGGCGCTTCAAGATTCCGCACATGGGCTGGAATACACTACACATGGTAAAGCCCCATCCGCTCACCGCCGGATTTAATGAGCAAACCCACCTCTATTTTGTCCACAGCTTCGCGCTGGAGGGCGAGACAAAAAGCCTTGCCGATTGTGTCTATAGCCGCCGCTTTCCGGCCATCATTAGTCATAACAACATCGCCGGGATTCAAGCCCACCCGGAAAAAAGCAGCACTGCGGGCTTAACCTTTTTGAAAAATTTTTTGAGCTGGCGACCATGATACTTTTCCCCGCGATTGATTTACTAGGCGGCCAATGCGTCCGCCTTACCAAAGGCGATTACAACGCCGTGACGGTCTATAATTCCAGCCCCGCAAACCAGGCCGAACAGTTCGCCAAAGCCGGCGCCGCTTGGCTGCATGTGGTGGATTTAGACGGCGCAAAAAGCGGCCAACCGGTGAATATTGAGGCGGTGCGGGCTATTCGGCGCAGCGCCCGCCTGAAAATCCAACTCGGCGGCGGCATCCGCACCATCGCCGCGATTGATGCCTGGCTGAGCGCGGGAATTGACCGGGTTATCCTTGGCACTATTGCCCTGCGCGACCCGCAACTTGTACGCGATGCCTGCCGCGTGTTTCCGGGGCGGATTGCTGTGGGGATAGACAGCAAAGAGGGCTTTGTTGCTGCCGAAGGTTGGCTGGAAGACAGCCACATCACTGCCCTAGAGCTGGCAAAATTATTTGCCGATAGCGGTGTCAGCGTCTTGATACACACCGACATCAGCCGCGACGGCCTGAAAACCGGCCTCAACATTCAAAGCTGTATCGACATGGCCAAGGCCAGCCACCTGCCGGTGATTGCCTCCGGCGGTCTGGCGAATTTGGATGATGTTCGCGCGGCAAAAGCGGCTTCAAGTAAGGGCGTGCTGGGCGCAATCGCCGGGCGGGCGCTGTATGATGGCTCGCTCGATTTAAAAGAGGCGCTGGCGGTATAGTTGTTTCAATTTAGAAATTTACAGACGGCGAAAATGTTGCTCAGTTGAGAAACGGAGCGGAGTGTATTCTTCATACATGAGCACCGTATCGCAGACTGAGCGGCATTTGCAGCACTGTAAATTTCTAAAGTGGAATGACTATGTATGTTGAAATCGCGGCTGATTCCCTGCCTGGATGTGGATAAAGGGCGGGTTGTTAAGGGCACCCAGTTCGTTGGGCTGAAAGACGCGGGCGATCCGGTGGAGCTGGCGCGGCTGTATGATGCCGAAGGCGCAGACGAGCTGTGTTTCCTCGACATCACCGCCAGCCATGAGGCACGCGGCACGCTGCTCGATGTCGTGCAGCGCACCGCCGAGCAATGCTTTGTCCCGCTGACCGTCGGCGGCGGCGTGCGCACGGTGGATGATATGCGGGCGCTGCTGCTCGCGGGCGCGGATAAAGTCGCGCTCAACACCGCCGCGCTAAAAAATCCGGATGTGGTGCGCCAAGGCGCGGAAAAATTCGGCGCACAGTGCATTGTTGTTGCGCTCGACGCCAAACAAACAGCGCCGGGGCGCTTTGAACTGTTCACCCACGGCGGACGGCAAGCAACCGGAATAGACGCGGTTGCCTTTGCAAAGCAGGTCGCAAGCCTTGGCGCAGGCGAAATCCTCCTCACCAGCATGGACAGAGACGGCACCCAGTCGGGCTATAACATCGCCCTCACCCGCGCTGTGGCGGACGCCGTCTCCATTCCCGTGATTGCTTCCGGCGGGGTTGGGACCGTCGCGGATTTAGTCGCTGGTGTGCGCGATGGTCATGCCTCCGCCGTGCTGGCTGCCAGTATTTTTCATTTCCGCCAAGTCTCAATTATGGAGGCGAAATTAGCCTTGCAGGCGGCGGGAATTGCGATGAGGATATAACCATGCTTGACTCCCTCTACACCCGCCTTGCTGAGCGCGCGAGCGCCGACCCGGATGTGTCCTACACCGCCCGCCTCGTGCAAAAAGGCACCAAAAAAATCGCCCAAAAGGTGGGCGAGGAAGCCGTGGAAGTGGTTATCGAAGCCATTCGCGGCGATAAAGAAAAACTCATCTCCGAAAGCTGTGATTTGCTCTATCATCTGTTGGTGCTGTGGCATGTCAGCGGCGTTAAGCCGCAGGATATCTGGACACAGCTTGAACAGCGCGCCAGCGATACCGGTTTAGAGGCCAAAGCGCGGGATAAGCAGCGGCAAAAAGACAACAAAGAATCTTAACACTGAGTTTTTACGTAGCGTCATCCCTCGTTCTGCAAAACCTTTAGGTTTTGCGAAATCGAAGGATCTCCCTTAGAATGCGGGGAGATTCCTCGGCAGCACAAAACCTCACGGTTTTGTTTGCTCGGAATGACGTCCTAAAAAAATGACAGGCGCTACGTCACAGTATAAACTTACTCAAATCCACGTTGCGCGCCAAATCGCCCACCCGCTCTTCCACATAAGCCGCGTCAATACGAATGGTCTCGCCGCTGCGGTCTGAGGCGGTAAAGCTGATTTCATCGAGCAGGCGCTCTAACACCGTGTGGAGGCGCCGTGCGCCGATGTTCTCGACCGAACGGTTAATGTCGGTTGCTAAGGATGCCAGCTTATCTATCGCATCTTCCGTAAACACCAACGTCACATTTTCGGTTTTCAGGAGCGCCTCGTATTGTTTAATCAGGGAGGCTTCGGTTTCGGTCAGAATCCGCTTAAAATCGGCCTCGGTTAAGGATTGCAGCTCCACCCGAATCGGCAGCCGCCCTTGCAGTTCCGGCAGCATATCGGACGGCTTGGCCAAATGAAACGCGCCGCTGCAAATAAACAAAATATGGTCGGTGCGCACGGGGCCATGCTTCGTTGAAACCGTCGTGCCCTCAATCAACGGCAATAAATCCCGCTGCACCCCTTCCCGGCTCACATCCCCGCCGCCGCGATATTCCGAGCGGGCACAAATCTTGTCAATTTCATCAATGAAAACAATACCGGAATTTTCCACCATGTGAATCGCCGCCTCAATGACCGATTCGCCATCGAGCAGCTTTTCGGTTTCTTCCCCGATAAAAAGATGCAGCGCATCCGGCACCGGCATTTTTTTCTTCTTGGTCTTTTGCCCGCCCATGGATTTGCTGAACATATCGCCGATGTTGAGCATGCCCATCTGTGCGCCCGGCATTCCCGGAATTTCAAAGGATTGAAACGGATTTCCTCCCGTATCCGCCACATCAACCTCAACCTCGCGGTCGCTAAGTTTCCCCGCCTCCAGCATATCGCGGAATTTCTGGCGCGTCTCCGCGCTTGCGTCTTCCCCGGTGAGTGCGGTCAATAGGCGCTCAATGGCAGATTCTTTAGCCGCAGCCTCAACTTCGCGGCGCTTTTGCTCGCGGACAAGGTGTATCGCAATATCCAATAAATCGCGGATAATCGCGTCCACATCCCGGCCAACATAGCCCACTTCGGTAAATTTTGTTGCCTCAACCTTGATAAACGGGGCGTTCGCAAGCCGCGCGAGGCGCCGCGAAATTTCTGTTTTGCCAACCCCCGTGGGGCCAATCATGAGAATGTTTTTTGGCGAGACTTCAAAACGCAAATCATCTGCCAATTGCAGCCGCCGCCAGCGATTGCGCAGCGCAACGGCCACCGCCCGTTTCGCATCAGACTGGCCAATAATATAACGGTCAAGTTCCGCAACAATCGCGCGGGGAATCAAATCGGTCATACAGAAATTTTCTCAAGCACTATTTCATGGTTGGTAAACACGCAAATATCGGCGGCAATGTTCAGCGCCCGGCGGGCTATTGTTTCGGCATCGAGCGTTGCATCGGGATACAAAGCCTTAGCCGCGGCTAAGGCATACCCGCCGCCGCTGCCGATGGCGACAACACCCTCTTCCGGTTCTACCACATCACCCGTGCCGGATAGCAGCAAGGTATCCTTCGCGTCCGCGACCAGCATCATCGCCTCTAAGCGGCGCAGATACCGATCCGTCCGCCAGTCTTTGGCCAGCTCCACGCACGCACGCAGCAATTGCCCCTGATGCTTTTCCAGCTTGCCTTCAAGGCGGTCAAACAGCGTGAACGCGTCCGCCGTTGCCCCGGCAAAACCAGCCAGCACTTTGTCATTGCTGAGACGGCGCACCTTACGGGCGTTATTCTTTAAAACAGTATTGCCCTGGCTAACCTGACCATCTCCGGCCAGGACCACAGAGCCGAGTTTGCGCACGGCG
>JAJTHO010000029.1 GCA_021297975.1 Alphaproteobacteria bacterium | reverse complement strand
TTGTACTGAGCCCCGGCGCGCCGCTACCGCCCGGATTGGCGCTGTTTTTTAATGCATCGACCCGCACCCCTGCGGGATACACCGCGTAAAGCTCACTGGTATCCAGCATCCCGGCGTGTTGGCCGATTTGTTCGGCAGTGAACCCCTGCTTCTGTAAAGCTGCTGTCTGGCCATTATCCGTGTAATACCCCGTAAGGGCAATAACACCCGGCAACGCCGCCGCGACGCGCTTCAGCGCCTCTTGGCTGCCGCCATGATCACCGATAAGCAAAACGGTTTTAAAGCCGTGGATAAGATAACTGCGGGCGATATCCTCCAGCAGCGCCGTGAAGGTCTCCTCACGCAGCGTGATCGTGCCCGGGTAGCGCATGTTGCCTTGGCTGGTATCAAACGCCCCTTCGGGGGCAAAGGGCACAACCGGGGCAATCAGCGTGCGCCCGCGCGCGGCAGCAATACGAGCGGCGGTCTCGGCGACGATATAGTTGTGCTTACCGGTAATCAGATGCCCGCCCGCCTGCTCTACCCCGCCGGTGGGAATCAGGATGGTGTCATAGCCTTCTTTAAGCGCGGCAGTAATTTCCGGGTGGGTAAGCTCCGCTGTCCAGAGCGACGGCGGCGCGGCGTGCGCGGTTTGCGGGGCAAGCAGCCAGAAAACAGCAAAGAAAGAGACAAAAAAGCGCATGGGGCACTGTAAAGGCGTATGCCGGGCTTGCCAAGTCTGGTGTCAGGGCATGGTTGCAAAACACTGAAAACAATGCTATGTTGATATGTCTTTCTAAGAGTTTGAGAAAACAATGGCGCATTTTTCGATTGATATGTCCGAGACAACAGGAGCCAGCCTTCAGCGCTATTTGGAGCGTGCGAATGCTATTGGCGGCTTGGATGCGTTTGTCGAGCAAGCCGTGATGGAAAAAATCTTTCGCCAAACCGTGCGCGATGTTCAAGAACGCAATGCGGCGGTGCCTGCTGGGGATATGGAACTCTCTATTAATGAGGCAGTTGAGGCCGTTCGTGCTCCGCTTGGTTCTTGATACCAACGTTTTAATCAGCAGCTTGATTTCTAAAAACAGCCTGTCTTTTCTACTATATCAGGCTTGGGATAAAGGCGATTACACGCTGATTACCTCATACGAACAACTTGATGAGGTAACGCGCGTGCTGCGCTATCCCAAACTAGCCCACTATTTTTCAAGCGAAGAAGCTGATATTTTTGTGGAAGGCTTGCGGCGCACAGCAACCATCACTCAAAATCTTCCCGCCGTATCGGCGTCCCCCGACCCCGGCGATAACGTGATTTTGGCAACGGCCTTGGCGGGATATGCCGATTATCTCGTAAGCGGCGACAAACGCGACATCCTGTTCCTTAAAACTATCGAGACGGTTAAAATCGTTAGCGTGCGCGAAGCTGCGGCGTTATTTGCAACCAGCTAATCGGAAAAAAGCTTCTATCTTGCCAAACGCTGCGCACTGGACTAGAACCATGACGTTTTTAAGGATACCGCCATGAACGTCAGCCGCAAAGTTAAACAAATTCTCAGCCACTATGAATCGGATAATCCCGGCACCAAGGGCAATCTGGCGCGGATTCTGTCGCAAGGACGGCTGGGCGGCACGGGCAAGCTGATTATCCTGCCGGTGGATCAGGGCTTTGAGCATGGCCCCGCCCGCAGCTTTGCGCCGAATCCCGATGCCTATGACCCGCATTACCACTATCAATTGGCGGTGGATGCCGGGCTGTCGGCCTATGCCGCGCCGCTGGGGATGCTGGAGGCAGGCGCCGATACGTTTGCCGGTGAAATACCGACGATTTTAAAGGTCAACAGCTCCAATTCCCTCGCCCCCAACGCAGATGCGCCCAACCAAGCCGTCACCGCCAGCGTGCACGATGCGCTGCGCCTTGGCTGTTCGGCCATTGGCTTTACGATTTACCCCGGCTCCAGTGATTGCTTCTCTATGATGGAAGAAATCCGCGAAATGAGTGAGGAAGCCAAAGCCGTTGGTCTGGCCGTGGTGGTCTGGTCATACGCACGGGGCAGCATGTCGAAGCAAGGCGAGACCGCCGCCGACATCATTGCCTATGCGGCGCACATGGCAACGCTCCTCGGCGCACACATCATCAAAGTGAAGCTGCCTTCCGCCCATTTGGAATTACCGGAAGCCAAAAAAGTATACGAAGCCCGTCAGATTCCGCTAGCAACGCAAGCCGACCGCGTGCGCGATGTGGTGAAATCCTGCTTTAATGGCCGCCGGATTGTGGTGTTTTCGGGCGGCGAAGCGAAAGACGCTGATGCGGTCTTTAACGATGCACGCGCAATTCGTGATGGCGGCGGTAATGGCTGTATTATTGGCCGGAATAGCTTCCAGCGGAAACGCGAAGATGCCCTCGCGATGTTTGATAAGCTGGTGGCGATTTTAAAGGGTAAGGAATAAACTCGCTCTCGACTCTTTATATATACAATGTAGGACGCCGCGTTATTGTAAACGCGGCGTTTCTCGTCGTTTATGCGTTTATGGGTGGATTACTGCCCCAAAAATTCCCGCCGCACCGCCGGGTTATCCGCTTTAAGCGCCGCAATGCCATCAAACCCAACAACCCTGCCCTGCTCGAGCACTAACAGCTTATCACAGTCCGCAACCGTGCTGAACCGATGCGCAATGAGCACCAAGGTTTTTTGCCCCCGCAGGGCGTTAATCGATTCGGACACCGCCGCCTCAGTGCTGGTATCGAGGGCGGAGGTTGCCTCATCCAGCAGCAACACCTG
>JAJTHO010000124.1 GCA_021297975.1 Alphaproteobacteria bacterium | reverse complement strand
GCGGCGGGCTGGGCGGGGATGACCGGGTTATAGCTGGGGATGTGGCCGCGTCCGGGGTCGTTGGCAGCAAGGGCAGTGTCTTGGGCGGCGGATGCGGGGTTGCTGGCTTCATCGCGGTAGAGTGTGCTGCTGATAACCATTTCAACAGCGGCAATACCCGGCACGGCGGCGCGCACCAGCGTGCGGATACGCTCGCCGTAATGCGTTTCAATCCAATTGCGCATGAATTTAGTGGGAACCGACAGGCGAATTTCACCGGGGCTGAGGCTATCAAGCAGCTCTAAGGGCTGTAACCAGCTGCGGTACGCGGCCTCGCCGACATCGCGGCGCAGCTGCTGTTTTATCGTACCCCAGTCCAATTTGGGGATGGTGGATGTTGTCATGGTACGGCCTTAATCTCAGACACGACAATGGCGCTGTTAACCAGTGCTCTTACGGACGTTTTTGCAAGGAATGCTGGGGTTAGCCAGCGGAGCAGCTTAAGCGGCGAGTTTCTTAATGCCCTTGGCGAGGCGGGAAATCTTGCGGCTGGCGGCATTGCGGTGAATCACCCCACGGCTGACGCCGCGTTGAATTTCCGGTTGTGCCTCTTGCAAGGCTTGTACAGCAACTTGTGCTTCACCGGCTTCGATGGCCTGTTCTACCTTGCGCACAAACGTACGGATGCGGCTTAACCGTGCACGGTTTACAGCCGTGCGCTTTTCCGTTACGCGGATACGCTTTCGAGCAGACTCATGTTGCGCCATAGATCACCTTGTGTTCGTTTTAGATTGGTAGCTGTGGATAACTTTATCGTCAAGGGCTTGTTACCAGCAAAGCAAGAAAAAATTCCCGCCCGCTGGTAACGCGCCAAAACCTTAACGCTTGGAGAATTGGAAACGACGACGCGCTTTGGGGCGGCCATACTTTTTGCGTTCAACCGCGCGGGAATCGCGGGTGAGGAAACCGCCGGGTTTCAAATCGGCGCGAAGCTGCGGCTCAAGACCCACCAGCGCGCGGCTGATACCAAGGCGCACAGCGCCGGCCTGACCAGATAGACCGCCGCCAGTGCACGTTGCCATAATGTCGTATTGACCCGAACGGTTCAGCGCTTCAAACGGCTGGTTCACCAGCATCATCAGTACAGCGCGGGCGAAATAGTCTTTGGCTTCGCGGCCATTGATGGTGAATTTGCCGTTGCCGGGCTTCAGCCAGACGCGGGCAACAGCATCTTTGCGGCGGCCTGTTGCATAGAGGCGGCCTTTGCTATCTTTTTCACGCTTTTTCGGCTTATTGGCTTCGGTGTTTGACGGAGCAGCGAGGCTGGCAACCGATTCTTGTTCTTTGGCTTTTTTCAGGTCTTTTAACGAGAAGGCTGTTTTTTTGGTAATGGCCATGGTGATACTTTCCGGGCGGTGAAGGGGAGAGAGTTAGTTGTTTTTCCAGTGGGCAATCAGCACAGGGTCTGTCACCGGCACGGGCTGCTGCGCTTCGTGTGGGTGGGTGCTGCCCTTGTACACACGCAGATTATGCGCTAACTGATCTTTCGCCAGCGGCGAATCTTTCGGCATCATGCGGCGAATGGCATTTTCCAAAATGCGCTCTGGATGGGCGCCGTCCATGGTGGCTTTCCAGGTGCGCTCTTTAATCCCGCCGGGATAGCCGGTGTGCCAGTAAAACTTTTTCTGGCGCAGTTTGTCGCCGGTGATTTTCACCTTTTCGGCGTTGATGATAATCACGCCATCACCGCAATCAATGTGCGGGGTGAACATCGGCTTGTGTTTGCCGCGAATCATTTTCGCAACATAGCTGGAGACACGGCCAACAACGAGGCCTTCGGCGTCAATCACATGCCATTTTTTCACAACATCGGTGGGTTTTGCAGAATAGGTTTTCATAGGGAGCACTCACAAAGAGAGATGCTTCTAGCCGCAAGGCCTTACGCCGTCAAGTAAAACCGACGCGGTATGATGTTACCGCGCCGCGTCTTGCGAGTAACCGAGCTGCTCCCGCTCATAGCTGTTAAAGCGCCTCGCACCGAGGCGATTACGCTGGCGCACCTGTTTATCCCAGGCATCCCCGCCCAGATTGCGGAAATCAACCCGCAGCATCACGGTGGTGCTGGAGGGGTTCGTGCCATCGTTCGTGAAGTCGCGGTCAACATCCAGGCCAAGGGCGATACACTGGTCATAATACGTCAGACCCACCCCAGCAAAGCGATTATCTGGCGCGGCGATATCGCGGACAAAGCGGCCTTCCAGAAGCCATTTAGGCATAACAAAGGATGATAGATTAAGCCCCAATTCCTCTAGGCTTTTGCCGCTGGGGCTGCTGGCATCACCAAAAAACAGGTAATCGGTTGAAAACTGTATATCAGCAAGGGTTGTGGTGAGTGTTGTATCGTTGCTTTGTATTTTGGCGTCCGATTTAGCCACACGAATTTTGCTGTCGAAATCGACAAACGGCAGCCGGGCAATGCTAATCCGGCCAACATAATCGGATGTTTCGTGTTCAAGACCGCTGCCGGCGCCAAAAACATCGCTGTCCTTTGTGCGGAAGCTCTGGCCGATAAAGGTGTTTAACGTTGCGCCGTAGATGCCAGAGAAATTGTTGCTGACCCCCACATCCAGCCGCTGGCCAGTATCCACGCGGTCATAGCCGTATACCCGGTCGGGTGTGAACAGGTTGCTGGTGTCAAAGTTAAAGCTTCTGGCGTCTTCATTGGGCAATTGGTCTGGATTGCCGCCGTTGGGGCTGGCAACCACGCCGATGCGCGGCTCAATAATGTGAATCAGGCCAGTTTGTGTTTGCCGCAGCCAAGGCTGGCGCGCTTCGGCAAAGATAAACGGCACAGCGCGACTGACGTTGCCATCGCGGTTGCGGCTTACGCTGCTGTCAAAGTTATCATTGATTTGATAGGTATCGGCGCGGACAAGGCCGCCATAGCGGAAGACAACGCCGGTATCCGTGGTTTTCTTGTCGTCCCAGCCGCCGCCAAGGCTCAGCCTGCGGCTGTCAACACCAGCGCGGCGCGAGAGGCTCAGGGTGCTGGCATCAACAGTGAACTGGCCGGGCATTTGGTTGCTGCGCAGAATGGTGTTATAGCGCAGCCACGGCGCGAGCAGCGGGCTATTTTCCTGGCGCTCTGCCGGGCGAAGGGTTTGGAAAGCATAGCTGGATGCGTTGAAATAGCTGTCGCCTTCTAAGCGTTCGGCGGTCAGGTTGGACGTTAAGACATCGCCTTCGGGAAAATCAAAACGGCGGAGATAAAATTTATCGGAGGCGCGGTTGCCGAGAAAACTCCAGCGCCAGGCATCGTTGATATCAAACGCGCCGCGCGCTTTGATATTACCAGCGGTGACGGTGCGGTTTGTCTGGCTGCCGCTTTTCAGCTCATCCACACTCGCGCCGCTGGCGGAAATATCCAGCTTGCCGTTGCCAAACTGGCGGCGATAATCACCCAGCAGCATTTCTCCGGCGCTGCTGAAATAGCGCGGCTCAAGGGTTAAATCTTGGCTGTCATCAATTGCCAAAAAATACGGCGTGCCAATAATCAGGCCTTGTTCGGTATTGCGCCCTAATTTCGGGGCGAGAAAACCGGACTGGCGTTTTACGGTGGGGTCGGGGTGCTGAAAATACGGCGCATAGAACACGGGTGTATCCAGCACGTTGAGCGTGGCGCCTTTATAGGTGATGGTTTTGTCGGTTGCATTGTGGGTGACGGAACCTGCGGTTATCTCCCACAGCGGCGGAAAGCTGTTGTCTTTACAGGTTTTACACGGCGTGTAGCCCGCGCTTTCAAGGCGGCTCAAGGTGCCGTTTTCCCGCACGCCGCCGCCAGCCCTAAGGCGCGCATTATCAACAAACCGCAGCTCTAGCGCCTGAATCACGCCGTCTTTAAAATCATCGGTTAGTTCTAAACGCTGAGTGGTAAGCGTTTGGCCGGTTGCGTCTTTAAACACCACGTTGCCTTCGGCAAAGAGACGGCGCGTGTCTTGTTGGTACACGAGGCGATCGGCGCGAAGCTCGTTGCCGTCTTGGCTGGCTTCCACCGCGCCGCTGGCGGTTAGGGCGCGGGCGTTTTGGTCATAGCTGAGCTGGGCTGCGCTGACATCAATGGGTTTGGTGGTATCAATGGGCGCATCAAGGGCGCGGGCGGCGTTGAGCCAGCCGCTGCAAGCCAAGGCGAGCAGCGCCAGAAGCAAGGGGCGCTGGCAAAGAAATTCCATAGAGAACCTTGGCTAGCAAGAACGGTATCAAATTACAAGAGGGGGCTAGCCATCCTCCCGCCACAGCAGCACGCTTACGGCGAGCATCGACGCCGCCGCACGATATTATCGCCCTTAGTGTTATTTAATATGTGATGTATATTATATATAATTTAAATTAATAATTATATTGTTGGCGAGTGTATGGAGAATTTTATGGCACTCGTCGATGCGACACAACCTGTAACTGAGTATCTTTTGGACGGGAACGACAGCGCTAAAAATCTCTTTAGAGAAATAGAAAATCAGTCTCCACAAGAAGCGCTGCGATTAATCCTTGCCGCGCTGGAACGCGGCGCGATTGAAGCAGAGCAGGCCATTGGTTTGATGCCGCTAGACATCGTTCAGGGACTGATGTTTGGCAGCGTAGACCCGCAAGAAGGGGCGACGATACTCGGACAACACACGTTGAAAACGCCGGGCGCTGGGGCGGGTGTAATTGTTACATCTGCGGATGCTGCGCGAGTATTGCTTGAAGAGGATAGCGCGGCAAAATTTGTATTACTGCTTCATGAAACAACGGCAGAAGACATCGATGTGCTTAAAAAAGCGCAGGGGGTTATTACCTTATCGGGCGGATCATCATCCCATGCTTCTATTATCGCACGGCAATTTGGCATTCCGGGATTAATCGGTTTTAACACGTGTGACCTAGATAGCATTTATGCAGGTTTATCGGTAACAATCGATGGCTCAGCTGGTGTGCTTTACGAAGGTGAAGAGACACTTATTCCAGGCGTGATACAGGACATTAAGCAAGGTAATTTAGCAGGTATTCCGGCATACTTCTTGCGGGTGCTTCAGATTGCGGAGCAGCTCAAAGCTGAGGCTAACGGCGGCATGGCCGTGCTTGCCAATACGGATGACGAGAAAGGCGCGGCTATCGCGCGAGGGCTCTTTGCGCAAGGTATTGGCGTTGTGCGTACAGAGCATATGTTTTTTGCTCCAGCGGTTTTAAAAACCGTACAGGCGCTATTTTTAACCAACGACGCACAGCAACGTCAGCAATACTGTGATAAATTAGCGCCGCAGCAGCAAGAAGACTTCAAAGCTATTCTCTTGGCTATGGACGGGTTGCCTGTGACGGT
>JAJTHO010000133.1 GCA_021297975.1 Alphaproteobacteria bacterium | reverse complement strand
GGTGTGGATTTCATCGTCGCCAATACGGACTCGCAAGCCTTGGGGCAGTCGCTTTGCCCCGTGCGCCTGCAACTGGGGAACAGCATCACGCGGGGCTTAGGCGCTGGATCACGCCCGGAAATTGGCCGCGCAGCGGCGGAAGAAGCGCTCGATGAGATGATGGAATACCTCGCGGGCAGCAACATGGTGTTTATCACCGCCGGCATGGGCGGCGGCACGGGGACAGGATCAGCGCCGGTTATTGCGCGTGCGGCACGTGATGCAGGTATCCTCACTATTGGTGTTGTCACGAAGCCCTTTCATTTTGAAGGCAACCATCGCATGCGCATGGCCGAACAGGGCATTGATGAGCTGCAGCAGGTGGTTGACACGCTGATTATCATTCCGAATCAAAATCTTTTCCGCATTGCCAATGAGAAAACCACCTTTGCCGATGCCTTTAAAATGGCCGATGATGTGCTGTGTGCGGGCGTGCGCGGGATTACCGATTTGATGGTGATGCCGGGTCTCGTGAACCTTGATTTTGCCGATATTCGCACCGTGATGATTGAAATGGGCAAGGCAATGATGGGCACGGGTGAGGGTGATGGCCAAGGCCGGGCGCTCCGCGCCGCAGAGGCGGCGATTTCCAATCCGCTGCTTGATGATGTCTCCATGAAAGGCGCAAAGGGCGTCCTTATTAACATCACCAGCGGCTACGACATCACCATGTATGAAATTGACGAAGCGGTGAACCGCATCCGTGATGAGGTTGACCCGCTCGCCAACATTATTTTTGGCACAACGTTTGATCAAAACATGGACGGCAAAGTTCGGCTGTCGATTGTGGCAACCGGTATTGATTCCGAAAGCGTGCGCCGCTTTCCCGATACAGACGGCACCAGCAGCGATGATCGCAGCGGTTACGGCTATAACCAGGCCGTGCGCCGTATTACAACCCCAGCAGCAAGCGGCAACAAAGTAGCCGCCACCGCAGCGCAAGCAGCTAAAGGTGCTATTGCGACAGCGCCGCGTACCGCCGAAGCGCAGGCAGTTGAGGCGCTGCGTCAACAACAAGCCGCCACCACAAGCCCAGCGCCGCAGCAAGCCGCCCCTGTATTTGAATCGGCGTTCACCCCGCCGGTTGCTGTTGTCGTGCCAGAGCTGGTTGAGGCCGAACTTGCCGCAGCCCCGGTGATGTACACCAATGCCGATATCGCCCAAGAACGCGCCGCCGCTGGTTCCAGCCGGGGTAGCTTATCCTTTTTCGAACGGATGACCGGAACGGCTGGCCGCACCGGGCGTTTTGTACCGGAGCAGCAAAAACCAGCCGCGCAGCCCGCGCCTGCCGCGCAAACGTCGGCGGCTTCAAGCCAGACAGCCCCGGCAAAAGCCCCGCAAGATGAGCTGGATATCCCGGCTTTCCTGCGTCGCCAGGCGAACTGAGCGTAGGATGTATTTTTTACAGAAAGTGACGTCATCTCGAGCGCAGCAAGGCTGAGCCTTGCGCAGTCGAGAGATCTCCCTTTATTCTGAGAGAGATATCTCCACTCCAGCCGCTCGGCGGCTTTCGGTCGAGATGACCCATTTACTTAAAGATGAAATAACTAATAGGTAGAATATTTCCGTCGATATTCTCGTTTTTAACCATTCGTTTACACCTTTATGGCATAGTGAAACCATGATGTCGCTCCATCAATGAACTGCACCCCGGAGGTAAAATCTTCGGGGTTTTTATTTTGTGCGGCTTGGCCTACAACAACACATGGCCAAGGATAAAAAACTCTTCGTGTGCGCCGCCTGCGGCACTGCTCATAACAAATGGCAAGGTCAATGCGCGGGTTGCGGCGCGTGGAATACTCTTGTAGAAGAGCGCCCGCCTGCGGATAAACCCGGTCAGGGCTTAAGCCTGAAGGGGCGCGGCACGATGCCGATTGTAAGCCTTGGCGCGAGTGAAATTCCGCCCCCCCGACTCCTTAGCGGTATTCCCGAATTTGACCGGGTGTGTGGCGGGGGCTTGGTTGCTGGCGCGGCGTTTCTTGTGGGCGGGGATCCGGGGATTGGTAAATCAACACTGCTGCTGCAACTCGCGGCTAAATTATCGCATCAGGTGTCGTGTTTATATGTAACGGGTGAGGAATCGGTCGCGCAGGTGCGCCTTCGCGCGCGGCGATTGGGGGTTGAATCTGCGCCGCTGGGGCTGGCTGCGGCAACAGACGTGCGGGAAATTCTGGCGGCGATGGAGGATAACAAAGAGCTTAAGCTGGTGGTGGTCGATTCGATTCAGACGCTCTATGCCGATATCCTCGATTCCGCGCCGGGAACCGTGGCGCAGGTGCGGCTGTGCGCACATGAGCTGATACGCGCTGCGAAAAAACACGATTGCATTGTATTGATTGTTGGGCACGTCACGAAAGACGGCGCGATTGCGGGCCCGAAGGTGCTGGAGCACATGGTGGATGCCGTGCTGTATTTTGAGGGTGATAGAGGCCATGCCTACCGCATTCTCCGCACCGTAAAAAACCGCTTTGGCGCAACGGATGAAATCGGCGTGTTCAGCATGGGCGACAGCGGCCTTGCGGAGGTCAACAACCCCTCGGCGCTGTTTCTATCCGGGCGGCAGCAGGCGGTATCCGGCAGCGCGGTCTTTGCCGGAGTTGAGGGCACGCGGCCACTGCTGGTTGAGATTCAAGCCCTTGTTGCGCCCGCGCCCTACGGCACGCCGCGGCGCACGACAGTGGGCTGGGATAACAATCGCCTTGCCATGCTGCTGGCTGTTTTAGAGACACGCGGCGGGATTAGCTTTACCGACAAAGAAGTGTACCTCAACGTTGCGGGCGGCCTGAAAATCACCGAACCCGCGGCGGATTTGGCGGTTGCCGCGGCGCTGGTCTCTGCCTGGACAAACACGCCCGCCCCGGCGGAGGCAGTGTTTTTCGGGGAGATTGGTTTGTCGGGTGAGGTACGCCGCGTGGGGCAGCCCGACACGCGGCTGAAAGAGGCGGTCAAATTAGGCTTCAGCCATGCGTTTACCGCAAGTGGGACAGCCGCACCGGCGGGGCTAACCATTGCGCCGGTGGGGGAAGTTCGGGCGCTGCGGGGGCTATTAACCTGATACCCTCCATTACAAGCGCGTCATCCTGAGCAGCGCAAAACCGCTAGGTTTTGCAGAGTCGAAGGATCTCCCTCAAAATAACCAGGAGATTCCTCGGCGGCACAAAACCTTGTGGTTTTGTTGGCTCGGAATGACGTCACGAAAGAAAAAGATACACACTTTTAAACCGCAAGCTGTATCGGCCCTTTACTCAGCCCCTGTACAAATTGCAGCACATAGGCATTATCCGTGCGGTCGATGTCTTTGACCGAGCCGCTCCAGATAACCTTGCCCTGATACAGCATCACAACCCGATCCGCGATTTTGCGCACGCTGGCCATATCGTGGGTGATGGACAGCGCCGTTGCGCCGAGATCGCGCACGCATTTCACAATCAGCTCGTTAATCACATCGGCCATGATGGGATCAAGCCCGGTGGTCGGCTCATCAAAAAAGATGATGTCCGGCTTTGCGGCAATGGCGCGCGCCAACCCCACGCGCTTTTGCATCCCGCCGGACAGCTCAATCGGGTATAAATCGGCAACGTCCTTTGACAGCCCCACTTTGCCGAGCGTTTCAATGGCGATGGATTTCGCGTCCGTGCGGCTGATATGCTGGCCTTGAATCAGACCAAAGCTTACGTTTTCCCAAACCGGCAGGCTATCAAACAGCGCTGCGCCCTGAAACAGCATGCCGATTTTGGCGTTGGCCTTTTCGCGGGCGCTGCCGCTGATGTGGGTTGTGTCCTCGCCGTTAATCAGGATTTGCCCTTTGTCGGGTTCTTGCAGCCCCAGAATGTTTTTCAGCAGCACCGATTTTCCCGTGCCTGAGCCGCCGATAATAACCACCGATTCGCCCTGTTGGATATTCAGATTGACGCCGTTTAGCACATGCTTTTTGCCAAAGGATTTGTAGAGATCGCGGATGCTGATTTTTGCTGTTGTCATTTGCCGAAGAACGCCGCTGTGATGAGGAAGTTTGAAATCAAAATCAGAATGGAGGCCGCAACCACTGCGTTGGTTGTTGCTGCGCCAACACCCTGCGCTCCGCCACGTGAATGAAAACCCTGATAACAGCCCATTAGCGTGATGATAAAGCCAAACACGGCGGCCTTCACAAGCCCAGAAAACACATCCAGAAATTTCAGCGTATCCAGCGTGCTTTTGATATAGCCCGCCGCGTTAAAATCAAGCTGGTACACCCCAATGAGAAAGCCGCCAAAAATGCCTATAACATCGGCGATGAAAACCAGCAGCGGCAGGCAGAGCGTGCCTGCAATAATGCGCGGCGCAATCAGGTATTTATAAGGGTTGGTTGACAACGTACTGAGCGCGTCAATCTGCTCAGTAACCCGCATCGTGCCAAGCTCTGCGGCAATCGCCGCGCCGATGCGGCCTGCGACCATCAGGCCAGCAAGCACGGGCCCCAGCTCCCGCGTAACAGACAGCGCCACCACCGTTGCAATCGCGCCCTCGGCGTTAAAACGGGCAAAACCGCTATAGCTTTGCAGCGCCAGCACCATGCCGGAAAAGGCGGCAGTCAGCCCAACAACGGGCAGCGAATAAAAACCCATCTCGATGAATTGTTTGCGGATATTACGCGCAAACCATGGCGGGCGAAAGCAATGCATGACGGATACCGCTGCGAACCAGGCAAAGCGCCCCGTTGCCTCACAAAAGCCCAGCATCGTTGCGCCAATGGGCTGTAATAGTGCCTGCATTATCGTATCTCCGTGAGGGGCTCATACACCCATTTGCTGCGCTTGCCAAGTCTGGTGAGGATTTCATAGCCGATGGTACCTGCGTCCCGCGCGGCGTCTAAAATCGTATAGCCGTTGCCATAAATCTGCGCGCTTTCGGGAAGGTTTTCTAACGGCGTTACATCCACCGTAATGAGATCCATCGAGACGCGCCCGAGCATAGCGCAGCGCTGTTTGTTTATAACAACAAAGCCTTTGCCGGAAAGATGGCGCGGATAGCCGTCGGCATAGCCGTAGCC
>JAJTHO010000038.1 GCA_021297975.1 Alphaproteobacteria bacterium | reverse complement strand
TCCCATGCCTGCGTTGTGAACACACAATTGAAATTTGCCAGCGCGCACACGGCGTTGGCGATATCCACATCAAAGCCTTTGAGTTTTCCGTCGATACCCACCACGTTAAACGGCGCATACGCGCCCTCCATGGCAATGCGAACGGTGCGTTTTTCCGCAGATGGGGCGGGGGATGCGGCGGGTTTATCTTTTTTCCAAAAAGCCGCTTGGCCGGGCTGTACCGCAAGGGTTACAGCACACAGCAATAAGAAAAGACCAAGTAAAACGCGCATAGAGCACCAATGATTTCGGCTGTTATAGCGGTTTACGCATCATGACTCAATGCTAAAAATCGCCGGCATTGTTCGGTATAGGGCGCGCCGAAAATTTGCGCCGGTGTTCCTTGTTCGATAATTCGGCCTTCTTCCAAAAAGATAACCTGATCCGAGATGTCTTTGGCAAAGCGCATTTCATGGGTTACTAAAATCATTGTTCGCCCCTCATCGGCCAGCGCCCGGATAACTTTCAACACCTCGCCCACGAGTTCGGGGTCTAAGGCCGAGGTTGGCTCATCAAACAGCATCACCTGCGGCTCCATACACAGCGCCCGCGCAATAGCCGCGCGCTGTTTTTGCCCGCCGGAAAGCGTACGCGGGTATTCGTCTTTTTTGCCGTAAATGCCCACTTTTTGCAAATAATGCTCAGCGCGTTGCAGTGCCTCAGCCTTTGGCAGACCCAGCACATGAATCGGCGCTTCGGTGACATTTTCCAGCACCGTCCGGTGTGCCCAGAGATTGAAATTTTGAAACACCATGCCCACCCGGCTGCGCAGGCGGTTAAGCTGGCGAATATAGCGGGGATGTGCGCCGGAGCGGTCACGCTCAATCTGCAAGAGTTCATCCTTAATGCGAATCTCGCCCTTATCGGGAATTTCCAGCAAATTCAAACAGCGCAGCAGCGTTGATTTTCCCGAACCGCTGCCGCCGATAATACTGATAACATCATGGTCGTTGGCAACCAGCGATACGCCGCGCAAAACCTCAGTATCGCCGAAACGCTTATGCAGATTCAGCGCCGCCACAGCGGGAATAGAGCCAAGCGGGGCGGGGCTGTTGTTCATCATGGGGCGCGTGTCTCGTCGGTGTTGTCACCACGCATTTTCTTGGTAACCCACAGTTTAAACAGTCCTGGAAAAATCAGTAGCATAGGCAAAAGCCACATAGCCCAATGCATCCCGGAATAGGGCGGAGCAAACAGCACCGCATTGCCATATTGCTGAACAAAATAGGCTTCAATCTGTTCGGGTGTCTCACCGTTACTGAGCCGTTCGCGCACAAGACTGCGCATAGAGACAGCAAGTTGGTCACCCGAAGAATTGATGTCTTGCCCTGCGCAATTGAGGCACCGCAGCCGCTTGCCTAAATCAATGGCTTGTTGCTCTAAGACTGGGTCACTTAGTTGTTCTTGCGGTGTTATAAACGCAACAGAAGGCTGGCAAAAAAGGATACTAAGCAACAGGGCTAGAAAAGCGCCCCTCATGCCGCCGGAACCCCGGTTGAGGTTGAATACTGAAAATGGCGCGGCTGATCGGGATAGAGATAATTGTAAATCGCGTGCGCGGCCTGTGCGGCTTCGGCAAAGCCGGTTGCGATAAGTTTCAGTTTATGCGGATACGTTGCAATATCGCCCACAGCATAGATACCCGGCACGGATGTTGCGCCCGTTGCGGGATTAATGGTGATGTGGTTGTGGTCTAAATTCAAGCCCCAGGAGGCAATTGCGCCCAAATCCATGCTGAGCCCGAAAAACGCGAGGAGGTTATCAACCTCTAGCGTGCGCGTCTCGCCGGTTAGGGACGACACAGTGATGGACGCAAGCGCACCGCCCTGCCCCTGTAGTGCATGGAGTTGATAGGGTACAACCAGCTCAACGCGCCCGCTGCCGTCTGTGCTGAGGGCTTCGAGCTGCGCCGCCATTTCCGGGGCGGCGCGAAATTTTGCCCGGCGATGCAGGACATATATTTTTTCCGCCAGAGGCGCAAGGTTGACCGCCCAATCCACCGCCGAATCCCCGCCGCCCGCAATCAGCAGGCGCTTGCCGCGAAAATCCTCACGCTTGGCAACAAAATACTGCACCGCGCCGGTTTTCTCAAACGCTTCAATCCCCTCAATCGGCGGGCGATTGGGCCCGAAGGCGCCCGCTCCGGCGGCGATAATCACCGCCTTTGCGGTGATGCTGTTGCCGGTGCTGGTGGTTAGATGCCATTCGCCAGCGTGCTCTTTAAGACCTGTGACCGTTTGCCCCAAAAAATATTCCGGCGCAAAGGGCGCAGCCTGCTGTTTTAATTTTGCCGCTAAATCGCCGCCACTAATTTCCGGCCAAGCGGGAATATCGTATATCGGCTTTTCGGGATAGAGCGCCTGACACTGCCCGCCCACAACATCGAGGGCATCAATAACCGCGCAGCGCAGCTTCTGCATCCCGCATTGAAAAACAGCAAACAGACCCGTGGGCCCTGCGCCGATAATGGCAACATCAACAGTGGTCACAGTGTGCGCTATCAGGCTGTTTCGGTTGCGAGCCAGCTAACCATGGCTGGTTTTGGCAGGCTGCCGACTTTGGTGCTGACCGGCTGGCCATTTTTGAATAAAACCAGCGTCGGAATGCTGCGAATACGGAATTTGTTGGTTACATCGGGGTTTTCGTCAATGTTCAGCTTGGCGATTTTCACCTTGCCGGCCATCTCGGTGCCAATTTCTTCGAGCACGGGGCCGATTGCCTTACAGGGGCCGCACCATTCTGCCCAAAAATCCACGAGCACCGCGCCGCTGTGCTGCAGTACTTCGGTTTCAAAATTGCTGTCGGTGACTTTAGTCGTCGTCATAAACATGTCCTTTGACTTTAATATAGGGGGTGTTCTGCTGCGGCGCAAGGCGGCAGGATGTTAGTCTCGCGGTGTTATCGCAATTTTGCTTGCTTGCCAGCGCCGATACAACGCATCACGAATTTTTCGAAATAAAAGAGGCGGCTGGAACCTCACTAAGAGAGAGTGCCCGCATATC
>JAJTHO010000106.1 GCA_021297975.1 Alphaproteobacteria bacterium | reverse complement strand
CGCCTTTGCCCGCGCCTCAAACGCGCCCACCATCTTGCGCACCACATCCAAAAACAACTGGCTGGCCAATTTTTGCAGCATCTTATTGCGAAATTCAAAATCAATGGTGAAATCAACCAGGCATTGGCCGGGGGCGGGCTCAGAGAAATGCCAGATGTTTTCTAAGCGTTGGAAAGGGCCGCTGAGGTATTCAATGCGCACGCTATCGGGCGCGCTTACATGCACGCGGCTGGTGTATTTTTCGCGGATGATTTTATAGCCTATCAGCAAATCAGCGGTGAAGCTGTCGTCGCGGACGTCATAAACCCGCGCCCCCACGCACCACGGCAGAAATTCCGGATAGCGCGCCACATCGCGCACAATCGCGAGCACGGTATCGTGGGGGTAGGGCAGCAGGCGTTGTTCTTGATGGCGTGGCATATTCAAGGGGCTAGGGGTAAGGGATTAGGCATGAAGAGAAAAAACAGTAGCGCCCATGCCTAATGCCTTACCCCCCAGCCCTATTCAAGAAAAAAACGGCTTCCGAATAAACGGAAGCCGCTTAGCAAAAAACAACCAATCAGAATTACTTCTTGTTGACGGTGTCTTTCAGGCCTTTGCCGGGGCGGAATTTTGGCTGCACCGAAGCGGCGATTTTGATTTTTTGGCCGGTGCGTGGGTTGCGGCCTTCGGTTGCGGCGCGCTTGGTGGTCAGGAAGGTGCCAAAACCAACAAGACGGACATCGCCGCCTTTTTTCAGGGTTTTGCTGATTACTTCCAGTGTCGCATCGAGCGCACGGGTTGAATCGGCTTTGCTGAGACCGGATTGGTCAGAGATGGCCGAAATCAGTTCGTTCTTGTTCATGAGAACCTCTCTCCGTTGAATATCAAGGGATAGCGGGAGGGGATTCCCCCGAAAGCCTTGATTTAAGCCATCCTTTAAGGACTGTTGCGCATTCGTCAATTGGAAAAGCGCAGTAAAGCTGGTTTTTTTGCCTTGTGATGAAAGTTGGCAACACCAGAATGCCCACCAGCAGCCCCTTGCAGCGGGAGCAGTGCGCCGCTATAGCTAAAAAATGGCTCATATGATTAGTATCGGCGTGCTCGGCGCCAGTGGATATACCGGCATAGAACTCGTTCGCTTGCTGGCGGGGCATGAACGGGTGCGCCTAGTTGGGCTGTCGGCTGACCGGCACGCGGGCAAGGAGCTGGCGGAGCTTTTCCCCAGTGTGGCGGGCTTGAAACTGCCGCGGATGCAGAAAATCGACGAACTCGATTTCAACAAATTTGATGCCGTGTTCTGCTGTTTGCCCCATGCCGCAACACAGGCGGTGGTGAAGACGATGCCTGCGGATCTTATTAAAATCGATCTCTCAGCGGATTTTCGCCTGCGCGATATTGCAACGTATGAGCAGTGGTACGGCACGCACCAAGCGCCCGATTTGCAGCCTAAGGCGATTTATGGCCTCACGGAATTTGCGCGCGCCTCCTTGCGTGCGGCGACGCTGATTGCGAATCCGGGCTGTTATCCCACGGCGGCGCAGCTGGCCTTGCGGCCATTGCTGGAGGCCGGGCTAATATTCCCGGATGGCATTATTATTGATGCCAAATCCGGGGTGAGCGGCGCGGGGCGGACGCTGAAGGAAAACGTGCTGGCGGCGGAAGTGCAGGAAGGCTTTGCAGCCTATGGCCTTGGCGGGCATCGGCACCAGCCGGAAATAGAGCAGGGACTGAGCGACAGCGCGGGCGGGGCGGTGACCGTGACGTTTACGCCGCATCTGTTGCCGATTAATCGCGGCATCTTAGAGACTATATATATAAGTATGCCAGCGGGAATGACGGTTACGGGGCTGCGCGAGGCGTTACAGCGGCGCTATGAGCGTGAGCCGTTTGTGCAGGTCTTGCCCGAAGGCGTTACCGCCAGCACGCGCTTTGTTCGGGGCAGCAACAACTGCCATCTTTCGGTGCATCCGGGGCGCACACCAAACACGGCAATTATCTGCAGTGCGCTGGACAACCTGATAAAGGGCGCCAGCGGCCAAGCGGTGCAGAATTTCAACGCCTGTTTTGGTATCTTGGAAACAACGGGTTTGCCGCGCGTTGCGATGTTTCCGTGAGGCCATAGCAGAGCGACGCATTTTTTGTTGAAAGGTGTCATTCCGAGCCAGCAAAACCCTTGGGTTTTGTGCTGTCGAGGAATCTCCTCGTATTCTAAGGGAGATCCTTCGACTCTGCAAAACCTCTGGTTTTGCGCCGCTCAGGATGACGCATCCGTTTGTTTACGCGCAGCGCAGCCCTGCGGCGGTATCCCACACCACTTGCTGCTCGCCGCGGGTATTGAGCATTTCGCTCAGCAGCTTTTGACGCCAGCGGCTATTCAGATGTTCCCACGTACCCCGCCGGACAAAGGTTTCGAGCTGCGCGCTGGTGCAGAGCAGTGCGCTATCCAGCTGCGCGGCATCGGCTTTCAAACCCAAAAGCAGTTTCCAGAAATCCAGCAGCCGCTGTTCTTTTTTGGAAAGCTGTGGCGGCAGGCTGAGCAGCGGGGTTTTTTGCGCAGCAGCGGCGCTGTACGCTTCCCATAGTGTTGCCGGAACCGGCATACCAATGAGGGATTCAAGCCGTTCGCTGTTTTTTGCCGGGCGCTCAGCAATGTCAATCAGTTTATCGTCTTTCAGGATATGGCCGCGCGGCACGTTGCGCTGCTGCGCCAGCGCTTCGCGCCAGGAGGCCAGCGCCTTAATGCGGTGCTGCGCGTGCGCGGGAAATTTACCGACATTGAGGCGCTGCCACGCCGTTTCCGGCTGAGTTTGGTATTGCGCGGGATCAAGCAGCGCGGTCATGTCTTCTTCAAGCCATGTAAGCCGTCCGAGCCGCTCTAACTCTGCCCGCAGCAGGCTATACACCTGCCATAAATAGCGCACATCATCGGCGGCATAGCTGAGCTGTTTCGCGCTCAGCGGGCGAACGCGCCAATCGCTGAACTGTGAGCCTTTATCGAGATTAATCCCCAGCAGCGCGCTGATGAGTTTATCATAGCCAATGCCGCTGCGCTGGCCGCACAGCGCCGCCATGACTTGCGTATCCGCCAGCGGCTCTGGGATAAAGCCAGCGTGTTGATGGAGAATCTCTAAATCCTGACGCGGCGAATGCCAGAGTTTCACCGCTTTTGAGCGGCGCAGAAAATCCCACAAGACCTGTGCATCCAAATCCGGGCTGCGGGTATCTATCAAAAAGCAATCACTATCGGCTGTACCCACGGCCAGCTGAACCAGGCACAGTTCCGCGTTATACGTTGTCGTGCGGTAAAATTCGGTGTCCAGCGCCAGCAGCGGCACGTCCGCTAAAGGGGCAAGGGCTGCGCGCAGCGCGGCGGTGTCTGTGATAAGTTGTGTCATGGGTTAAAGCGCCGTTTCCCGAAAAAATTGCCGCGCAAGCGGAACAGTCAGCGGCTTTTGTTCGCGGTAGGCGTAATCATCAAGGGCGGTCACAAGGCGCTGCGCGGCTGAAAAGCTGCGCTCACCATGACGGCAGAGATAATGGATAAAGCGCGGGGTGATGGCCATTTGCCGTTCGGAAAAGCCTTTTACATACAGCGCCGCCAGCGTTGCATCATCGGGCGCACCGAGCATCACGGTGGTTAGTGCCTTGAGCCTAGACACCAAATCCGGCAGGGCGGCTGTCCAGCCGCTGAGGGGCATACGCGAGGTCAGCACAACTTTTGCCCGCGCCGCCGCCGCGCGGTTCAGCGTGTGAAACAGCGCGGTGCCTGTGGTTTCAGCGGCGGTGTCATCAACAAGGAGGAGGGGCGGAATTGACTCGTCCGCAAGGCTCTCTAGGCTTGATGCGTTTAACACCGGCACGCTGTGTCGCCCGCTGAGCCAGCGGAGAAAATGGCTTTTGCCGCTGCCTGCCGTGCCCACAACAAACAGCCCCGCACCCGGCAGTACATCCAAGGATTCCGCCAGTTGCACCGCCTCAACATGCGCCGCGCCAATCAAAAAATCATCGGGCGCATAGCTCACCGGCAGGGGCGGCAGCGGCAGGGAAAATTGAAACGCGCTACGCATAGAGCGCGCTGCGGCGATACCGCTCCACCCCGAAACGCACCAAAACGCCTAAGGCAGCGGCCATCGGCACGGCCAGCAAAACGCCAAGAAAGCCGAACGAAGCCCCCGCTGTCAGCAGCGCAAAAAATATCCACACCGGGTGCAGCCCCACTTGATCGCCCACCAGTTTCGGTACCAAAACGTTACCCTCTAAAAACTGGCCAACCACATAAATCCCCGCAATCAGCGCCACCATCGGCCATTCGCTAAGACCAAATTGCCCAAACGCAATCCCAATACTGGCAAGGCCGCCGAGAAGCGTGCCGACATACGGAACAAAGGTTAAAAGCCCCGATAACATACCAATCAAAAAGCCAAATTCCAGCCCCGCGAGACTGAGTGCCGCAGCGTAAAAAACACCCAGCACGAGCGCAACCAATAACTGCCCGCGCAAAAAGCCGGCAACGCATTGATTCATCTCCGCCAATAGGCCGCTAATGGTTGTGTGCAAGGAGCGCGGCCACAAACTGTCGATAACATCCAGCATCGTTTGCCAATCGCGCAGCCAGTAAAACGCAATCACGGGGGTGAGGAACAACAGCGGCACAACGGAAAGCAGCGCGCCGCCACTGCTGAGCAGGGTTTTGAGGATATCTCCCACAAAGGCGACAACCTGGCCGCCTTGATTTTTTGCAACCTCTGGTAAATCACCCAGCGATTTGCCGTCGATGTATTTTTGCGCGTGTTGCAGCAAGGGTGCAAGCTGGGCGCTGAACTGCTCTATATATTGGGGGAGCATGGCTTTAAACGAGACTACCTGCGCGCTGATAATTGGCACAAACAAGAGGCCGATACCGATAATAACAAGAAAGCTGGCTAGGAGCGCGATAAGCGTTGCGCCGCTGCGCGGGATGCCTTGCGCGGTCAGGCGGGTTGTGGTGGGGTGCAGCAAATAGGCGATGATGCCTGCGATAGCAAAGGGCAGCAGCACGGCGCGCAGCAAATACACCAGCAGAAAAAAGCCAATAACAATGCCAAGCAAGGACCAGACGGTGCGGCGCGGCAGCGTGGTTGTGGGCTGCGTTGTTGCGGTCATGGTTCGGCTTTCGGCAGGGGCTTGCTGGGATCGGCGAGGGCGTCAAGCGGGGCAGTGGGCGCCATTATAGGGGGCGCGGATGTGGCAGGCGCCATTATAGGCGCAGCAGCAGGAGAGGCCGGGGGCGCTGATGGCTCTGCGGCGGTCAAGGGACTTAAAATATAGCCAACGCCGGTTTCATCAAGCGTTGCCTCAATCCCCGCGCCGCGCAGCGCCGCGATGAGTTGGGGCAGGGGTAGAATGCCGCTTATGCTGACATTCACACTGTTATGGCTGATGTTTAACAGCTGCGGCGCCTCTAATCCCTCGATGCGTTCTAATTTTTGACGGAGCAGTATCCAATCGCCGATGGCGTTTATCGGGGCGCTAGCCGTAATGCTGGTTTGGGCAATCTTAACCGCAGCGCCGCTGCTGCGCATGAGGGCATCAATAGCATCGGGTAAAAACTGAATCGAGAAGCTGCCGATATAGCGGTTGCCTAAAAATTTTTCATCCTCAACCGTTAAAGCCAGCACGTAATCGTTTATTTTTTCATCAGCGACGGTGGGCAGTTTTGCATCCGCGCCTTGCCCAGAAACCTGTTCTAAAACAAGTCGCAACCCTTTTTTTTGCGCCTCGATAATTGCCGCGCCGCGCGGGTCTTTTTGGTTTTCAATTGTAACCTGCACACCCTCGGCGGTGTAGGATTCCGCTATCGCGGCTGTTGCAAAGGTTGCAAAAACCAGTAGTGTCACGGCGAAAGTAAGAAAATAACGCATATGGCCAACCCCACCACTGACACTCAAAAGCCCAACCGTCAAGCGCCGCTTAGCTATCGCAGCGCGGGCGTTAATATTGATGCGGGCAATGCCCTTGTTGATATCATTAAGCCGCTGGCGAAGGCAACGGCGCGCGCGGGCGCGGGGGCATCGCTGGGCGGCTTTGGCGCCTTTATTGAGCTTGCGCCCATTTTAAAGAATTACGCAGAGCCGTGCCTGATTGCTTCAACAGATGGCGTGGGCACGAAAGTGAAAATCGCCGCTGAGGCTGGGCAATACGCGGGCATCGGCATTGATCTGGTTGCGATGTGCGCCAATGATATTTTGGTGCATGGGGCAGACCCATTGTTTTTCCTGGATTACTACGCAACCAGCAAATTGCAGATTGATGCGGCCGCAGCTGTTATTGAAAGCATTGCGGCGGGCTGTATTGAGGCGGGCTGCGCCCTCGTTGGCGGCGAGACAGCGGAAATGCCGGGCGTTTATGCCGATAAAGATTTTGACCTCGCCGGGTTTGTGGTTGGGATTGTCGATAAGTCAAAGGCGCTGACGGGTAAGGATGTGGCGGAGGG
>JAJTHO010000111.1 GCA_021297975.1 Alphaproteobacteria bacterium | reverse complement strand
ATCCGGGCAGGAACACGACCGGAAATTCCAAGCCCTTCGCCCCGTGCAGCGTCATCAGGGTGACAACATTTGTATCATCCGCCCGGCTGGTATCGGTCACGAGCGCAACGTGTTCTAAGAAAGCCGACAGCGACGGAAATTCCGCCACAGCGCCGACAAGTTCCTTGAGGTTCTCAAGCCGCCCGCGATTCTCGATCTTGTTTTCTTCGGTCTGATACTGCGCCGTATAGCCCGATTCATCGAGCACCTGCGCCAGCAATTTTGACGGCGGCGTTTCCAGCGCCGCATCGCGCCAGTGTTGTATCTTGCGGCAAAAATCATGCAACGCTTTGGGCGCTTTGTAATCCCGGTGCTGCGCCGCCTCATACAGGCTCAGGCCTTCTGCACGCGCCAGCTCATGCAGCTTTTGCAGCGCTGTACTCCCCACCCCGCGCCGGGGATTGTTGACAATCCGCTCAAACGCCAAATCATCGCGCAGCTGGTATATCAGCCGCAAATAACCCAGCGCGTCTTTAATCTCAGCGCGTTCATAGAATTTCAGGCCGCCAATAACGCGATACGGCACGCCGATTTTCGTGAGCCGTTCTTCAAACTCCCGCGTTTGATACGCGGCGCGGATAAGAATCGCCATCGCGTTCAGGCCATACCCTTTATGCTGCAACGCCTCAATCTCATCACAGACGAGCCGCGCTTCTTCCATGCCGTCCCAGCTGCCCTGAACCACGACTTTTTCGCCCGCGTCCGTTTCCGTCCACAGGGTTTTGCCAAGCCGCCCCTCATTATGCGCAATCAAGCCCGCCGCCGCGCCCAGGATATGAGGGGTAGAGCGGTAATTCTGCTCCAGCCGCACCACCGCCGCGCCGGGAAAATCCTGCTCAAAGCGGAGGATGTTCTCAACCTCTGCCCCGCGCCAGGAATAAATCGACTGGTCATCATCCCCCACGCAGCACAGGTTGTTGTGCCCCTGCGCCAGCAGCCTGAGCCACAGGTATTGCGCAACGTTCGTATCCTGATACTCATCAACGAGAATATAGCGAAACTGCTGCTGATACTTCTGCAAAATCTCAGGGCTGCTGCCAAACATCGTCAGCGTGTGCAGCAGCAAATCGCCAAAATCCATGGCGTTCAGGGTGCGCAGCCGGTCTTGATATTGCTTATACAGCATCCCCGCCTTGCCGGACAGCTGTGTGCGCGCCTCACCCGGCGGCACTTTATCGGGGGTGAGTGCCCGGTCTTTCCAGCGGTCAAACACGCTGTGCACAAGGCGCGGCGGGAACTGTTTGGGGTCTAGCCGCTCTGCCTCACAGATCTGCTTAATCACCCGCTGCGCATCATCGGTATCAAGAATGGTGAAATCCGGCGTAAAGCCGATAGCCTCGGCATGGCGGCGCAAAAGCTTCACGCACAGCGCGTGAAACGTGCCCAGCCAGATGCTTTCCGCCACCCCGCCGATAAGATGCGTCACCCGCTCTTTCATCTCGCGCGCGGCTTTGTTGGTGAAGGTGACGGAGAGGATTTCCCAAGGCTTGGCGCTGTGCGTGCGGATGATTTCCGCGAGGCGATGGGTCAGCACCTTGGTCTTGCCCGTGCCTGCACCCGCCAGCACGAGCAGCGCGCCGTCCAGCGTCTGCACCGCCCGCGCCTGTTCGGGATTCAGGCCGGAGAGGAAATCAAACGGGGCGTCTAAAGGGTGCACGACAGCAGCGGTGTTCATGGTGTAAGGTGTAGCCGCCGGGACGGGTAAAGCAAGTGCGGACTACGCCGTATAATTGATTGTCGTCTAAAAATCTAAATCTTTTCGCATTAGGATAACAATTGAGTCGCGAATCTCGCTTTGATTTTTTTGAGCGTCAGAAGAGTAGAATTGTTTGGTCAATTCCGCTATTTCTTTAGTAGCAACAAGTTCAATTCTTTTCTGCCAATACACAAATTTTTGGCGGTTCTCTTCTGTACTTTCTGCCACCGCGTTTTGATAAGCCTCGAAAAAACCGTTGTATGCCTTTAATTTTTCCTCAATTATAAACTTTCTTCTTTCAAATTTCCAACCTAACCAAGTACTTGCTAAACTTCCAAATCCCGCACCGCCCAGCGCCGATGCAACTAATGCTATCCAACTTTCCATGGTGTTAAACTCGCCCCTTCAAATACTCCAGCAACTGCTGCTCATACGCAAACAGTCCAAAGCCGCCGCCGGTGTGGAAAAACACCACGTTCTCGCCCTTCTTAAACGCGCCGCTCCGCACAAGCCCCAGCAGCCCGGCAAAGGCCTTGCCGGTATACACAGGATCAAGAATCAGCCCCTCCAGCTGCGCGGCCAGAACTATGGCCTCCCACGTATGCTCAGCCGGGATGCCATAGCCCGCGCCGACATAATCGCTGTTCACGATAATATCTTTAGCCGCAACCGCCGCAACACCGAGGAATTCCGCGATTTTACCCGCCTCGTCCGCCACTTTCGGAATTTGCACCGCCTCCGGCTGGCGCACACTGATACCGACCAGATTCACCTGCGTGCTAAAGGCTTTAAATCCGGCGGCAAGCCCGGCGTGCGTGCCGCTGCTGCCGCTCGCCACCACCACATGGTCTATTTTCAGCTGCTGCTCCACCACTTGATTCGCAAGTTCCAGCGCCGCGTGCACATACCCCAGCGCCCCGACAACGTTTGAGCCGCCACCCGGAATAATATACGGCTTTTTGCCGATCGCCTTAAGCTTGTCTGCCTCTAGCGCCATTTCCTTATTCATATCCGTGCCGCCCGCAACAAAGCGCCCGGCCTTAATACCAAACAGATGATCCAGCAGCACGTTGCCGGTCACTTCAAAATTCGCGGCCGTATCCT